>USMK01000055.1 GCA_900555835.1 uncultured Clostridium sp. | reverse complement strand
CTCGTTAAATTACAATTTAGGCGCGTATTTGAGCATTAAAAAAGAGGCTCAAAGCCTCTTATATTAATATGGTACCCCCAAGCGAATTCGAATCGCTGTCTACACCGTGAAAGCATCGCATTTGTCCCTTTTTTAGGCGTTATTTGGGCTGAAAATTTTATCGATTTAACACAATTAGTCAGCATTTTTATACTGATTTTACTGGGTTAATTTGTGTGAACTTTTTTCTTACCATTTTGTTGCCACTGTTAGATATTTCTTTTAAATAAATGTAATTAATCTTTTTTCTTAATTTGTTTAGGTTGCTTATGCGGAAGAAAATTACTGTCAGTTACAACTTTTTTACCAGTTTCTAATTCCAACTTTTCTGCGTAGCGGTCATATTGGGTTGTTTTACCTGTGGAATCTGTTTTGAACGAGCCTGTTTTTCTTCCGTATTTATCGTAAGATGTTGTTGTGCCGTTAGGGTTTGTCCTATAACTACCAGTTTTAGAAAGCATATTTGTTATCCTTAATAGCAATAAAGTCTTTAGTTTGTTTCCAACTTAAGTAATTATTGAAAATTTTTTTGTTGTTTCAAAATCATATTCTAATTATTATCTTGGATTAATCTTAACGCAATATTATATTATTCTTCTTTATATTTACAAGGAATATTCATTTCTTTTAAGTAAGCAAGTCCCCATTTGTTTAATTCAATAATAGATGGGATTAATCTCTTTCCACGTTCGGTCAATGAATATTCTGTTTTAGGTGGAACAACAGGATACAATTTTCTTTGAATAATTCCGTCTGCTTCCAATTCCTTTAATTGCTGTATTAGCATTTTAGGAGTTGCGTGAGAAATTAATTTTTGTAATTCGTTGTACCTCAGGGTTTTATCAATAAGATGACCAATTATAACCCCCTTGTATTTCCCTCCAATAATTTCCATTGTAACTTCAAGTGGACATTTGTATTCATTTTGTCTTTGTTTACTCATTTAAAACTCCAAACTAACCTTTTGGTAACTATTATACTTTAATGTATATATTATACAAAATAGTGCATTCTTGAAAAAAAGTAAATAAGAATTTAATATTATTATAAAAGGAGATGATTATATGAAAATTACTCAAATTAGAAATGCTACATTAATTATAGAATACAACAATACAAAATTTTTAATAGATCCTTGGCTTGGGCCAAAAGGTTATATGCCGGGTTTTGAAACAGCAGTTAATTCTGAAATTCGACAACCGAGAGTAGAATTACCTTTTTCTATTGATAAAATTGTAAATGTAGATTCTGTTATCATCACTCATATTCACCCTGATCATTGGGACGAATATGCAGAACATGCAATAGATAAAAATCTTAAAATATTTGTTCAATCAGAATTTGATAAAAACTTTATATTATCAAAAGGTTTTAAAGATGTTGAAATTTTAGCAGAACAAGGTACAAGCTTTAGAAATATAACTTTATACAAAACTCATACACAACATGGAAAACGAGAAATTTTAAAACCTTTATGTGATTCAATTGGAATGCCTTACGATGCAATGGGTATTGTTTTCAATGCGGAACAAGAAAAAACGCTTTATATTGCAGGGGATACGATTTGGTGCGAAGAAGTAAAAGAAGCCTTGAATAAATATTCTCCAGATATAGTTGTAGTCAATGCTTGTGCCGCAACTGTATTAAATGGTGAACGCTTAATTATGAATATTGATGATTTAAAAGAAGTTTTAAAAAATTCTAAAAATGCAACCGTAATTGCAAGCCACATGGATACTGTAAGCCATTTAACAGTTACAAGAAAAGATTTAGAACATTTTAAAAACAATAATAATATAGATAATTTACTGATACCAACAGATGGTGAAGTTTTGGCTTTTTAGGTAATGTTGTCTAAAACAGTATCAATGACAGACATTACGACTATTTTTAGTATTAACATTTGGCAGTGGCAAGATTGTTAATGTTGCCACTGCGTTGCCACTGCGGACTTTTATTTACAACAGTCCGAAATTA
>USMK01000054.1 GCA_900555835.1 uncultured Clostridium sp. | reverse complement strand
TTACAGGACATCAAGGAGATTCATATACAACAGAACAAAAAGATATTAAATACTACGAGATAAAAGAAGTACCAGCAAACAAAGACGGTAAGATGATTGTTACAGTAACAAAAGATGAAAACGACAAAGAAATTGTAGAAGACACAACATATGTAAATTACTATTATAGAAAGTTAATATTCAACTTAAGAGTTGATAAAACAATTGCAAGTGTAATTGTAAACGGACAAGAAACAGCAATCAACGGAAACTTAGGAAAAGTTGAAGTACATAGAAAAGAATTATCAACAGCAAATGTAAAAGTAGTTTACAAGATAAAAGTTACAAATGACAGCGAGTTAACTGGTAAGGCAAATGTTGTAGAAAATATACCAAATGGAATGACAATGAAAGCTGAGAATAACCCAGGCTGGACAATAAATGAAACAACTGCAAGCATTGAAACAGATGAGATTAAACCAGGAGAGAGCAGAGAATATCAAGTAGTTCTAGGATGGCAAAATGGAGATAGCAATATTGGAACAAAAGAAAATGTTGCAAGTATTGTTACAGAGAATGAGGCAGGATTTGATGAACAGTTTGATACAGATAATGTTAGTAGAGCTAATTTGATTGTAGCTGTAGGAACTGGTGAAGTTCCATATGTTGCAATAGCAGGAGGAGTTCTAATGATTATGATTGCTATTACATCAGGAATATATATAATTCAGAAAAAACGTCAATAATATAAATTAATTATTGCAAAAAAAGAACATTATATTTATTTTCTCGTTCCTTACTAAAAGATTTTACCCTCCACTAAACTTCGTTTAGCAAGCTATGTAAAAAATTTCAAACTGCGCGTCACTTAAAAATAAATATAATGTTCTTTTTCACTATACATTCTTAACTTCCATTTGTTCTTTTTTCTTCTTTTCTCGTATCTCTATGAAATCTACTATTAGTAATTTTAGTATTGCAATGACTGGTACTGATAAGAACATTCCTATTACTCCGAAAAATTCTCCGCCTACAGTTACTGCAAATATTACTAGTATTGGACTTATTTTAAGTCCGTCTCCTAATATTCTAGGGTTTATTATGTTTGCATCTATTTGTTGTAATATAATAACTGTTACTGCCATTATTAAAGCTTGTTGTATTCCTCCTGTAAATACAGTTATCAAAACTGCTACGGCTATAGCGATTATAGCTCCAAAGTATGGGATGATATTGAACAATCCTATAAAGAATCCAAGTAGTATTGAATATTTTACTCCAATTATTGAAAGTGCTACTGATACTAGGATTCCAATTATTATTGCATCTATAATTTGACAGTATATGAAGTCTAGTAAAATTTTATTTGATGTTGTGAAATATTTGCTTAATCTCGTGTATGCTGGTTCATCAAATAGAGATTTCCCTAGCTTTTTTAGAAATTCTTTGATTTCTTTTCTTTGTAGCAGGATATATATTGAGATTACTATTGTTACAAAAATGTTAAATACTGCTCCAAATACTCCTATTACTGTATTTATATAGCCTAGTATTCTGTCTGTGCTTAGGTATGTTCCTATATCGAATGATTGTACTTTATTTATTATTTCTTCTACATTAACTTTTTTCAAGATTGAATTTTCGTCTGCATTTGCTACATAATTTTTTGCGTCTTCTATGTAGTTTGGATAGTTATTAACAAGTTCTTGTATGCTTTCTTTAATTGGTGGCATAACACAGTTTATTAATAAAATTATTAATAGAATTGCTATTATATAAACTGCAAATATGCTTACTGGTCTTGATATTTTTTCTAGTGCTTTGTTTTTGTTTAAAATTCTTTCCAAAAATGTTATTGGTCTATAAAACAAGTATGCTACTATTACTCCCATTATAAATGGCATTATAACTGATATAACTCTTTTGGCTAAATCCCATAATGCTCCAAAGTCGCTTACAAATTTATAAACGAATATTAAGGCCATTCCTAATGTGAAATAGTAAAACCATTTGCTTATACTTTTTCCTCTTCTTATTTTCATTTTTATTTTCTCGTATATTGTAAATATTTATT
>USMK01000053.1 GCA_900555835.1 uncultured Clostridium sp. | reverse complement strand
AGCAAAATTGATGAGCGAAAACCATATTGGTTGTATACCAGTATGTGACAGCAACAATTGTATATGCGGAATATTAACAGATAGAGATATTATCTTAAGAAGTGTGGCATGTGGTAAAGATTCTAATAGCACAAAAGTAAGCGATGTTATGAGTAAAGAAGCAAAATGTTGTGATTGTAACACAGATATAGCAGAAGCTTCAAAGATAATGGGACAAGAACAAGTAAGAAGAATTCCTGTAACAGAAAATGGAAAATTAGTAGGAATGTTAACATTAGGAGATATGGCAAGAAATCAACAAATAAATAATGAATTTGTTGGAAAAACAGCAGAATGTATATGTGGATGCAATGATAAAAATGCACAATAAATTGTAATTTGTCTTGCATATCATTGTTCAGCTTAAAGGTTGTAGTTGTCCTGCAACGGGTACATTGTTTATAAATTTTTACTTCGTCCCAACGGAGCTACCTGCTCCATAAAAATTTATAAACAAAATCCCCTGCGCGGACTTTAAGTTATACGGCTGAACAATGTTACTCTACAAAGTTAAATAAATAATTAAAATGATGAAAAAATCGTATTGAGAGTCATTGAGCTAGAGGTTCTTTTAAAATTTTATGGAAATAGTTCACTTCAGTGAAAGGGTGCCATAAAATTTTTTAGAACTTCTGCGAAAATTATCTCGAATTAGAGTTTTGAAGAAGTTTAATTGATTTATTTAACTCTAAGATATAATCACATAAATTACAATTTATATTATAGATTCAATGAATAAATCTATTTTTTATGTTATAGTATAGTAGTAAAATATAATTGTGGAGGTTATTATGGATAAGAATATAAATACATATGTAGAAATTTTAAGAGATGAAATTATTAATTCAACTTGTGAAATTATTAATATCCCTAGTGTTTTTTCAGATGCTGATGCTCCTGATATTCCATTTGGTAAAAATACTTTATCAGCTTTAAATTATATGTTGGACTTAGGAAAGAAATTTGGTTTTAGCACTAAAAATATAGATAATAAGTGTGGTTATATTGAATTTGGCGAAGGTGATAAATTACTAGGGATTGTTGCTCATTTGGATGTTGTGCCTGTTGATGATTCTTGGACTTATTCCCCTTTCAATTCTACTATTGATAATAACAAAATATATGGTAGAGGTGCAATAGATGATAAAGGTCCAGCTATTGCTACTCTATATGCGATGAAAATTGTAAGCGATAATTATAATATAAACAAAAGAGTTAGATTAATTTTAGGTTTAAATGAAGAAAATGATTGGAAATGTATAGAGAGATATAAACAAACAGAGGAAATTCCTTCAATTTCATTTAGTCCTGACGCAAATTTTCCTTGTATATATGCTGAAAAAACTATAGAATCTATATTTATTAAAGAAATTTATAAAAAAGATGAAAAATTATATATTAAAAGTATTTCTACTAATAACAATGCTATAAATGTTGTTCCTAAATTTTGTGAAGTAGATTTGTGTTTTGAGAGTAGTATTTCAAATACGATTGAAGATGTTCTAAAAAATATTATCTCTTCTTACAATTATAATATTACATTTGAGAGAATTGGTAATAGACAAATGAAATTAATCTCAAAAGGCATTGCATCACACGCTGCTCATCCTGAATTAGGTGATAATGCTATTTCAAAATTGATAATTGTATTGAATGACTTATTTACATATTATAGCATTCCTGTTGATATCTTAAATTATTTTGTTCAATATATTGGTGATGATTATACTGGTAAGAATTTAGAAATCAATTTCAATGATGAATCTGGTTATTTAACATTAAATACAGCACAATTTTCTTTAAAAGATGACAATTTAACAATTGGGTTTAATTTAAGAATTCCCGTTACTATAGACTATAATAAAATAAAAGATTCTTTTAGAAAAAATTGTACAGATAATATAGATGTTATTGTATCTAGAATTCAAGAGCCTTTATATATTAGTAAAGATAATAATTTAGTGAAAACTTTATGTGATATTTTTAACAAATACAATAATACACATTTTGAACCACAAGCTATTGGTGGCGGAACTTATTCAAGAGCTTTCGATAATTGCATATCATTTGGTCCTCAAATGCCTGGTGAAAAAGATATGTGTCATCAATCTGATGAATATATTAGTATAGATAATCTTTTGTTTTGTTGTAAAGTGTATACAGAAGCAATATTAAGTCTGTAAAGTACTTATTCTGTAG
>USMK01000052.1 GCA_900555835.1 uncultured Clostridium sp. | reverse complement strand
TACCACAACAAATTTCCAAATTGCAATACCTTTTGCTCATTTTCCAATTTTTCCAACTATCTTTCATACTCAATTTCTTCTATTCTAATAACCAATCAATTATGTTTTTATGAATTATTCCATCTTTTGAAAAATCAACTTTATCTAGTGAAAGAACATACTTAGGACAATTATCGTTTACATCTTTATATGCTCCAAATTCTCTTTCTTCGGTTTTAGGTTGATCTAATAAATAAGCAACTTGAAAATACAATTTTTCATCATTATTTGTAGCAATAAAATCAATCTCTCCCTCTTTGGTTTTTCCAATATATACATCATATCCTCTTATTAATAATTCATTATATACAACATTTTCAATGGCAAAACTTTTATTTATCTCAAAATTATTATTTTTTATCTGAGCAATACCCAAATCAGTCATATAGTATTTATTTAATGTTTTTAATATTGCCTTACCGTGAATATCGTATCTATATATTTTCCTCATTAACAAAGCCTTACATAAAGCATCTAAATATATATACAATGTTTCTGTTGACAAAGATTTTCCCTCTTTTTTCAAAAATTTTATAACATTTTCAGCTGAAAATTCACGCCCAGTTATATCTACAATGTATTGCAACAATAAATCAAATAAAACTGTATCTTTTAATCCTAATCTATCTACAACATCTCTTAAAATAATAGAGTCAAACACACTATGTAAATAATCTTTTATATTATTTTCATCTGTAAATTGGGTCCTATTAGGAAGTCCTCCCCATTTAACAAAATTCCAAAAAGCTTCATCACTTTTTCCATCTTTTCCGGTTAATTCTATAAACTCTTTATAGCTTAATGGATAAATATTAAATAATACATACCTTCCAGACAAAACTGTTGATAATTCATTAGATAACATCTTACTATTGGAACCAGTAATAAATATACTTATATTCTCTATTGATGCCCTTAATGAATTTACAACTTCTTCAAATTTATTCACTTTCTGAATTTCATCTAAAAATACATAATACTTTTTTGTATCTATTATTTTTTCTTTTATATATTCATTCAATTTTTTATAATCTTGCAAATCTTCATACTCTATAAACTCAAAATTAACATATATAATATGTTCTCTATCAATTCCTCGCTCTTTTAGTTCTTCCATAATTTGTTTTAAAATTACAGATTTTCCACATCTTCTTATTCCTACTAAAATTTTTACAAGATCACTATCATAAAAGCCTCTAATTCTTGATAAATACATTTCTCTTTTTAACATTTTCATCACCTATATTAATTTTAATCTTTTGTTTTTTAAATGTCAAGTTATTTCGCAAATGCGAAATAACTTTTGCTTGTATAATCATTTTCATTACTTGCTCAATCTGTATGTTCCATCTCCGTTTGCTACTAATTGGACACCAGATTGTAGACAAACTACGGGACGAACGCCCAAACCGATGTCAAAATCACAACTAACGTAGGATATTTTGCCTTCGTAATCCACATAAAACATAGATGCTTCGTAACTGGAACACGGTGAAACGAGCCAGTAAGCATATAAATTTAAAATTTCTGGTATTACATATATTCCATAATTTCTAAATATTTTTTTGTAATCTACACTTGTTGGTAATCCGGAAATATCAATTCCATAGCGTTTTCCATCACTCCATTTTACATTATACCCATAACTATCCGTATTAGCACATTCTATATATCTCTCTGGATGTGTATCTTTGTACGATTTACAGAATAATTCTATTGTTGGTCCCCCTATTGCATAAGCTCCATATGTACTATCTTTATATTGTGTATTCCATAAATCTATATCTAATAAATATGCTATTGAACGTATATTTATATTTGTTGAACTTGGATAACTACTTACCCAGCTTATCAATTTCTTTACTCTTGCATCTGTTATACTTGCAGAGCCAGTATATGCTTGATAAATACTAGAAAAGTTTATTCCATACTCTCCGCTTTTATCTATTGAATATGACCCTTTGCTTTGTGGTATATAGCTATTTCTAGCACATCTATCTGCTATTAAGTATATTGTATTACTATCTTTATCTACATAATATATTTGCCATTTTATATCTGGATCTCCATTTGGATCTGTGTAATTTGTTATTTCTCTTCCATAATATATTTCTGCATTATTTGCTATTTCTGTTGCATTTCCTCCTGATAAATATTGTATATTCTGTGTTTTACTTATAACAGCTCCATTTGCTTTGGTTACTGTACATTTTATTTCTCCTCCTAATGGTAGTACTGTTCCATCTATTGTTGTTCCATTTGTCGTATATTCTACTTTTGATATTGGAGCAATTCCATTTGCACTATAAGTAAAGTAATCACTTATTGCAACTGTTCCATCTTCTTTTAGCTTAGCACTATCTACACTTTTGGCAACTACAATTGGGTCTGCTTTGTCTATGTTTGATATTGTTACACTATTTGTTTTCATTTCGTCTGTTCCATTTGTTACTCTTGCCTTTACTGTACAATTTTCACTTATTGTTAATA
>USMK01000051.1 GCA_900555835.1 uncultured Clostridium sp. | reverse complement strand
CCAAGCGTATGACAAAGAAGCGTGTGTTTTTATCAAAAGATAAAAAGCCACGCTTGGGTTTTCAAAACTTAAAAATACTATAAAATTTTCGTCGCAAGATAATTATATCATCTGCAAGATTTTTAGTCAATATTCACTATTTCATCATTAAAAAAATAGAAACACTCTCATTATAACAAAATGAGAGCGTTCTAATTATTATGACTTCATCTTATTCTTGACTTGTAAGACAATTGCTGCAATAACGGTTTCAACAGATGGTTCTTTACCATCATTGGTAAGTTCATCCCAAAAACCTGTTGCTCTTGATTGAGGGCTGTTCATTGCTTCATGAATAGCAAATTCAATTTCTCGTTTTACTGAACTCACGGTTGTCCCATTTTCTAATGCTATTTGTTTTAAGATTTCTTCCATATTATAATTCCTCTCTATCACTGATTGTGTATTATCATCACTGACAGTTATAGTTATAGCATAATATTTATGTCGAAGTCCCAAAAAATTTGTCGACAAGAGAAAAATAATATTTATGGAAGAATTTGCTTTGAATGTTTCATCATCGTATCAATTACTTCATAAATTCTGTTCCTGTCCTCCGGTACAAGTTTTTCAAGTTTCTCATTAAGCAATGAATCCTTAACTGTATATCCATTATCAAGTACATCTGAAAGAACCATATCAGCTGAAACACCCAAAGAGTTTAATATATTTATGAAAGTTTCAAGTGAGGGGATTTTTTCTCCTCGCTCAATCATACCTATATAATTAGTTGTCAAATCCGTTTTTTCTGCCAAATCTTCTTGACGCAATTTCTTTATTTCACGAAATTTTCTTATATTCTTACCAATTGTATCAAGTTTCATCTCAATACCTCCTTAAGTGTGTTTCAACAACTAATAGTATAGATTGTGTTTGTTTTTACTTACACGCACTATAAGGAAGTCATACCAACTAATAGTATTGATTTATTCTTTTTAATACTATATAATATTAAAAAGATAGATAACAAAAATCTATCTTGTAAATATTGTGTCAAATAAGTTCAATCTAACGAGTGTTAATATTTAAATCAAGAGTGTGTCTTTATTGTTCATAAAAACACCCAGTTATATTCATATTCTATTTTATTGATATTTAAGTTTATCACGCTGAAGCCATACAATTTATAGCTTCATTCTTTTTGTTTTACTATAATTTTGTCGATTTTTTCGATAATTTTGCACTTTTTATTTATTTAATTTGATATAAATGTTATTTTTAAAAGTGAAACGCTTTTTTACGCTTCTATAGATTTAATGCATTTTCTCTATAAAAATTTGTTACGCAAGTCTTAATTAACTGCGATGAAAGGATGAGAAAATATGAGAAGTTCTAAGTTTACAAACCATAGTTATTTTATCTATATAGTTGAGGAAACAGTTAAGTGTAATAACTGTAATACTACAACAGATGGAATGGTTATCATATTTAATCAGGGAGAAAAGGTTATATCTTTGTGCAAATATTGCAGTGCAAATTTGCAAGAAATTTTATATTGCTATCTCAAAGGAATAGAACATATCTCGACAATCACCAAAAGCAAAATAGATGTATCTGTAAATAAAATCAATGACGATCAAAATGAATTAAAGATTTTAGATTACAAAATAGTCATGAGTGATGAAGATTTTTTGAGTTTCTATCGTAAAGTTAATGCTGTAAATTATTTTTATTATGAAACATACAAAACAAGTTTTAAAAAGTGTTCACATTTATGGAAAAACATAACTCATTATTGGCTCAATAAAAAATACCAAAATAAAAACTATTCCAGAGATTCTGTAATTCCGCACGAAAAAGCTCTTGAAATAAATCTTATCCGAATGAACAAATATTTATCAAAAAGGAACAGAATCAAAGACAAAAACAACCTTGTTGTTATGCCTGATTTATTGAATGCTGCTCCGGTAAATAGGCTGAAAGTAAATCAGCACTGTTCATTATATGATTTGAAATGTTCTTTACACGGAAACAAACAAGCACAGGCATTTTTCTGTACCGGCAGAGTAGACGGATTCAGTTATGCACTTTGCTTTGATTGCTATTCCGCATTATGTAAAGTAATGTTGAAATTAGTGAAAGATACGAAATTAGAAAAAGCCGAGGTTGGGTTAATAAAAATAACTCGAAACGAGGGCAAACATAGGTGCTTTATGTGTGGAAGATGGACGAAATCAAATTATACGATTACATTAAAGAGCGATGAATGTATAACTGTTTGTGATAGCTGTTTTAAAAATATATACAATACTCTCTTAACGAATAGTTTGACTAAAGAGATATTCCCCAACCTATATAGAGAGCATAAAGAATTAAAGAAAATTTTTATTGAAAACTCTCGTAAATAATCTTATATGTTAATAAAGCGATCTGCACTAAAACAGATCGCTTTGTTTTTTTGATGGCTACCTTTGCATTTTTGATGGATAAACAATATATAAGGCTAAAATAAAGAATGCCCTGAAAAATCAGGGCAGAGTAAAAGAAAAAAGAGCTGATTTTTCAGCTCTTTTTTTATGGCAGAGGTATTAGGATTCGAACTTAAAATGACGAAATCAAAGTTCGGAGTGTTACCGTTACACTATACCTCTATATTAAATTTTCGAGAGAAA
>USMK01000050.1 GCA_900555835.1 uncultured Clostridium sp. | reverse complement strand
TGTATAAATTGTAGTTATTTCTTAAATTGTGATAAAGCAGACGAAAATAAAAGCGAATGTGAGAACTATTGTAAAAGAAGTTATGAAACAGGACAATTTATAAGCAAAGACAAAATAAAAGAAAAGATAGAAGTATTAAGAATGAAAGAACATTATGATTATATAGACAATAAAAAAGAAATACAAGTTTTACAAGAACTATTAGAAAAGGAGGGATAATATGGAAATTAATAAACCTAGAGATTATGAAAAAATAGAGCAGGTAGTAACAAAACTATCACTTTTATATGAAGTTGTAGACGTAACTGTTGAATGTCCTAAATGTAGACTTGAATATAACGAATATGCAAACTGTGATGATGACTGGCATTATATTAAGTGCGATAAATGTGGAACAAAATATAAATATAAAGTTAATTGGTAGGAAGTTAGGAGATGAAGAATAAATAATATGGAAGAGCTATTAAAAGAAATAATAGAAGGTAAAAAAGCTTATAGATTAAATCAAGCTAGACCTTATTCAGACCAAGTAAGCAGAGGTAAAGGAACAAAATTATATGTAACTAAAAGAATAGATTTATTAAGAGAGCAGTTGTTAAACATAAAAAAAGAAATGAATTAAGGAGGATTAACAAATGTCAGAGGAAGAAAGAAAAGCAATAAAATATTTTTTCAATTTACGAGCAAGTATAGAGGAAAGTTATATGTTATTTGAAGAAGAACTTGAAGAAGAACTTGAAGAACTTAATGTTAAATGTAGCAAGGAAATGATAAAACAAATTTCAACAGTTTTAAATCTAATAAATAAACAAGATTTTAAAATAAATAGCTTAGAAGGGGATATTGAGGGATTAAAATTATCAATTAACGACAGGGACAAATTAATAGAAAAGAAAGATAAAATCATTGATGAAATGGCAAAATATATAGAGGATGAACTTACTGTTGATGAATTTTGTAGCAAAGAAAATTGTTATGCTGATAATTATGAAGATGGTCATTGTCAAAAATGTTTAAATTGTATAAAACAATATTTTGAAAGGAAATCAGAAAATGAAAGATAAAATTGAAGTAGGAGAATATGTGAGATTTAACAATGGAGAAATTGGAAAAGTAATTGATATAAAAGAAAATCCCCAAAGAGTAGTATATAGCGAATATGGAGAAATAGCATTGTGTTCAAGTATAGTAAAATATAGTAAAGAGTTAATAGATTTAGTTAAATCAGGAGATTTTGTAAATGGTCATAGAGTAAAAGCAGTTTATTTAGATGGAGCTACTAAATATATAAAATTACATAATTCTTATGATAATGGGCTTGGGATAAGAACTTATAAGGAAGATATAAAAACAATACTAACAAAAGAACAGTTTGAGGCTAATTGCTATAAAGTAGGAGGAGAAGATGGAATATAGATACATGATTTGGAATGATTTTAAAAAAGAGTTTCAATTTCCAAGAATTTGTGAGACAACAGAAAAAGGAGCTAATACTTGTTTATTCAATTGTATTGGAAATGATGCAAGAAAATATAGATTCCAAATAAAAAAAGTTGAAAAAGAAGAAGCAAAGCAAATAGTAAAAGAATTAAAACAAAAGTACAAAGCAGAACGTATACATTCAATGATTCCTAATATAGATTTTAATACTATATTAGATTTAGTAAAGAAAAATGATTTAGGAGGAGAATAGATATGTTGAAGATAAGAGATGATGTAGATTTAAAAGAACTTGAAAAGTTTGGATATAAATTATGGCAGGATGATAGTTGTCATAAAGCATATATAAAAGATTTAGAATATAATGATTATATAGCAATATATGAGGATGGACGAATATTAATAGACGTTGAAGATTTTTGCGGAAGCGACTGGGAAGAGTTTCAGAATAAATTATTATACGATTTAATTAAAGCAGATTTAGTAGTAAAGGAGTAAAGAGATGATGGATTTTGATGATATATTTGAAAGAATATTACAAGTTTTTCTGATTATATTCTTAGGTGTAGGACTTCTAGTAACAATAGGAACAACAATTTATTTGTTTAAAAGAGATATAATCGGACCATATGAATATACAAAATTATTAGAACAAAGTTTAAATGAACAGTTACAAGAAAAACAAGTATATATGAATATGCTTGAAGAGGAGAGGAGTAAATAAGATATGGAAGAATATAATTTTTTTAATATGGAACAAATATTAGATTTTTTAGGAATTAAATATGATTTTGAGAATAAGGGAAATAAAGAATATCCTTTTGATGATAAACCAAGCAATATAATATTTAGCTGGGGATATATTACAGTAGAAAGAAAAGGGATTGAAGAGGAAATACAAAACAAAATATCTTCAAAAGGAGAGTATATAAGCAAATTAAAAGAAATAAAAATGTTGTATCATATACCATTTTATAATAAAAGAACTGAAAATACAGGTGTTATAATTCAAAACATAAGTTTAACTTTTAGATATGACAAAGAATACAAATACGGAGATATAAATAAAAGTTTGCCAGAAGTGTGCTATGCAATAGAAAAAATGGGAACTAAAACAAATGATTTTTATGTGATTGGAGAAGACAATGTCCATTTCTTTATAAGCAATTACATAATGAATAATCAATGGGGTTTAGGAACAACATTAGTAGAAAGCAGCCCCAAAGTACAATTCAATGATAACTTTAAAGAAATAAGAGAAGATGAAGAAATGTTTGGAGAAAAAAGGAGTAATCAATGAAATTAGGAACAGGTAATAAAAA
>USMK01000049.1 GCA_900555835.1 uncultured Clostridium sp. | reverse complement strand
TTTATGTATAAATTATTATTGTTTTTTTAAATATAACTTACAATAATTTTTGTTAAGAGTTAACATCATACTAGAGGTGATAAAATTGATAATTCATAAAAAATACGATGTAGATGAAGGTTGTTTGGTATTACTTAATATTTTGGAAAATATGTTTATTAGTGAATGTGTTTCTGTTCCAAGAGATATATATAAAGAAATTGAAAAATTACACGATATGTTAGTTGAATATTTAGATGGAAATTATTTGGATGTCGAAATGATAGATATTAAATTAGTTCGAGAGGCAACATTTAAAGTTTTACTAATAAAGAAATATCAAATAATTATAAAAAGAGTTATCAAAAAAGCAAATTATAAATAATTTATTTTTATTTTAATTATTTACCGATTTCGGTAGAAAAATTTGCTAGATTAATTGACAAAAACCTCAAAAAATAATATAATTACTTGAGCTGTCTACATTTTTAAGCAAAAAATAAAAGATATGGCTGATATTATAAATAAAGCTTTGTCATATCTTTTTTTTAGCAAAAAATCTGAAGATAGGAGGTTGATAAAATGCTAAAAAATGCTATAGCATATATTTTAAGAAAAAGAAATAGAACAATTATAGTATTTATTATTTTAACAGTAGTTCTCTCTTGTTTATATTCAAGTTTGAATATAACAAAATCAACAAATGATTTAGAAAAAAACTTATACAAAATTTCAAATACATCATTATCAATAACTAAAAATAATGGTGATACTTTTGAAACTAATCAGTTTAAAGAATTAGATAATATAAAAGAAATAAAAGAAATTATCACTAATTATGATGGACTTGCTAGAACTACAAACATCAAAGTTGTAGATGGAACACAATTAGTAGAACGAGATGATTTATCAGATGAGTTCAAAAATATGCTTTCAGTAGAAGCTACTAATAGTAGTGAAAAGGATAATTTATTTAGCAGTGGTATTTTCACTATTATAAAAGGCAGACATATTAATAATAATGATAGAGGAAAAATTCTTATTCATAAGGAACTTGCTGAAAAAAATAACCTAAAACTTAATGATAAAATCAAACTTGAATTAATTGATTTTAATAATAGTGAAAAGAAATTAGAATATGAGTTTGAGATAATTGGAATCTTTTCAGGTAAAAAACAAGAAAAATATACTGGCTTATCATCAGACTTTAGTGAAAATATGGTATTTATTGATTATGAATCAAGTCAAAAAGCATTAAATAAACCTGAAAATAACAAAATTGTTAATAAACTTGCAATATTTTCAGATAGTTCAGAAAATACAAAGGTAGCATTAAATAAAATTAAAAAAATTAAAATTGATTGGTCACAATTCAATGTTTCAAGTGATAACCATGTATTCGAAGAAACACTAGAGTCTATAGATGGAATAAAACATATTATTAAGATCATGACATATTCAATTATGATAGGTGGAATAACAGTATTGTCATTAATATTAATATTATGGTTAAGAGAAAGAATACATGAAATAGGAATATTGTTATCAATTGGTATAAGTAAAATAAAAATTGTAACTCAATTTATACTTGAATTATTATTTATATCACTACCCTCTTTGGTATTATCATTGGTTATAGGAAATGTAATATTAAATATTATAGTCGATGGATTTATGAATTCTGATGATTCAACAATAATGGTTGATAGCTTACTTAAAAACAATAATTTAATTTCAAATCTTATAACATTTCTACAAAGTTACGGAATATTAATTGGAATTATTGTTCTATCAGTTATTATTGCAAGTTTAATGATATTAATTAAAAAACCAAAAGAAATATTGTCAAAAATAAGTTAGGAGATTAAAAATGGATATATTAGAAATAAAAAATGTAACATATAATTATTCAAATTCAAATGAGAAAGTATTATATTCAGTAAATCAAAAATTTGAAATTGGAAAATTTTATGCAATAATAGGAAAATCAGGGGCAGGAAAGTCAACATTACTTTCGCTATTAGCAGGTTTAGATAAACCACAAAAAGGTCAAATCTTATTTAAAGGAAATGATATAGAGAAAGATGGCTACAGTAATCATAGAAAAAATAACATATCGTTAGTTTTTCAAAACTATAATTTAATTGATTATTTAACACCAATAGAAAATGTTAGATTAGTAAATAAAAACGCATCTGAAACAATCTTATTTGAATTAGGGCTTGATAAAAGTCAAATAAATAGAAATGTAATGAAGTTATCAGGAGGACAACAACAAAGAGTGGCCATTGCAAGAGCACTAGTTTCAGAAGCCCCAATAATTTTAGCAGATGAACCTACTGGAAACTTAGATGTTGATACTGCTGGTGAAATAATTGAAATACTTAAAAAGTTAGCAAAAGAAAGAAATAAGTGTGTAATCGTGGTAACACATAGTAAAGAAGTTGCAAATTCTGCTGACATTATTTTAGAATTAAGAGATAGAAAACTTAAGAAAATAAATAAAAATAATTAGGAGGTACAATAATGATTAAAAATGCATTTGCATATGTAACTAGAAAAAGTCTAAAATCAATAATTATATTGTTAGTTATAACTGCTATGTCAACGCTTTGTCTTATTAGTTTATCGATCAAAGATGCTACGAACAGAGCTTCAAAAGAAACTTTTGGAAATATAACAAATAGTTTCTCTATGGAAATAAACCGAAGAGTTAATTTTGGAACACCAAGAGGTGGTGGCAATATAAAAGGACAAGATATTAAAAAAATTGCTGAATCCAAAGATATTGATTCATATGTAAAAAGAATTAATAGTGTTGCTGATTTAGTAGATAATGATATAATAGAAACTCAAAAAACACTTTCAGGACAATCACCAGAAAGAGCAAAAAACTTTAAAAGAACTGTTATGTTAACAGGAGTTAATGATTCATCAAAAGAAAATAAGTTTATCTCAGGAGCTTACAAATTATCTAGTGGTGAACACTTAAATGAAAATGATAAAAACAAGATTTTAATGCATAAAGACTTAGCAGAAAAAAATAATTTAAAAATTGGAGATAAAATAAAAATAAAATCTAATTTATTTGATGCCGATAATGAAAAAAGAGCAAATGAAAAAGTAGAAGTCGAGATAAAAGGTCTTTTTGATGGTCATAATGA
>USMK01000048.1 GCA_900555835.1 uncultured Clostridium sp. | reverse complement strand
GTGATTGTAATTATCAATTACATAGTGCTTTGGAGATGATTAATGAATACGGAAAAGGTGCTCTAGTCTACATGAAAGGACATGAGGGCAGGGGAATTGGTATTATTAATAAAATTAAAGCATATCATCTTCAGGAAGAGGGACAAGATACGGTTGAAGCTAATGTTTCTTTAGGATTTAAACCTGATTTAAGAGATTACGGCATGGGTGCGCAAATTATTCGTGATTTAGGTTTTAATAATTTTAACTTAATTACAAACAATCCGAAAAAAATCGTCGGTTTGAATGGTTACGGATTAACTGTACATGATATAGTTAAAATACCGCCATACATAAATAAGTATAACAAGCGGTATATGGAAACTAAAAAAGAAAAAATGCACCATATGATTTAAATGTAGATGGAACACTAAAAGGTATTAATAAAAGTATTTTAGAAGACTTTTCTAAAATGTTTAATTTAGAATTTATATATAAAAAATATTCTGCTGTTTTCCAAATATGTTCTTGCTTTTGTTTATTTATTGCAAGTCTTGCTTCTATAAAATGGCTTGTCCTTGTTTTTACTTCAACAAAATGAAGTGTGTTTCCTTTTCTTGTTATTATATCTATTTCTCCGAATTTGCTTCTGAAATTGCATTTTAGGATTTGATGTTCATTAATTTGTAAATATATTTTTGCAATTCTTTCTCCTATGTCTCCTAGTTTTTTGTTATTCAATAATTCTGTATCCTTTCCCATATTCTTGTGTAATTATTTCTTCTAGTTCAAGTATTGTAAGTTCTTGATTTATTTCTGATATGCTTTTGTTTAATTTTAGTGCTAGTTCTTCTTTTGTTAGAATTTCTTTTGAAAGTAATTTTAAAATTTCGTTATTATATTTTTTCTTATTTTCATTTTCTATAAATTTTACATTTTTAGCTTCATAATATTTTATTATGTCTTGTGCGTTTGTAACTAGTATTCCTCCTTTTTTTATTATGCTGTTTGGTCCTGTTCCATATGAGTTGCTTATGCTTAAACTTGCTACTGAATATGGTGCTTCATAATTTGCTGTACTTGTTGAATCTCCTAATAAATTTGTTCCAGCATATACATTTAGATTTGATCTTATTTGTTTTAAATTATCAAATTCTTCTTTTGTGTAATTTGTTGTTATGTACTCGTCATCTAATTGTTTTTGTGAATATACATACAAGTATTGTGAACTTTGAGTTTCACTTGTTTCAACTCTTATGTGTTTTACAGGCATGCTAAATTTGTATGGAGATGTTTTAGTATATTTTCCCCAATCATCTTTTGTAAATGTCACTAATAATTCATCTGTTTCATCATCATAAACTTTTATAAATCCATCTTCTGCTAAAAATTTATCTGCATTTTCGAATCCTATTCCTATGTTTGTTGTTAAGTTTTCCATTGATTCTGTTGTTGTATCTGCTTTTACAAAAGTATCTGAAACAGTATCTTCTCCGTCTTTTCTCTCTTTCATAATTATTCCATCTGAGCGCTCTTCGTCTCCTTTTGAAACATACCATGAAACTATATAATTATCATCTGTTTCTTCACTACTTGCTTCGTTGTAAATTCTTAGTGGTTTCTTTTTTGATATTGCCCATCTATTTGCTGGTGATGATAAGTATTCTCCAAGCTTTAATTCTACTTTTGTTTTTCCTGCTTCTATTCCTTTGAATGTATATGAAAGTATTCCTCTTACTTCGTTTGATTTATATGGATTTGTAAATTCTGCATTTGAATTATTGTATCCTTCGTAATATGTCATAACTGGTATATCTATTGTTAAAGTTGATGTATCTAAGCTTGTATATGCCTCTAATGGATATACGATTTTTAAAGTATATTTATTATCTCTTGAAATTGATTTTGTTATATCTCCATTTTCATTAACTACTGCTTCTCTTGTTGCTATAAACTTTCTATTTGTTTCATCATAACTAAAACTATCTGTAGATGATTGCATTGTTACACTAATTGGATCATATCCATTTAATTGTGGAATTACACCTTCTATGTAATTTTTCTTTAGATTTAATTGATAATTCTCTTCAGATGCACGAATTCCTGCTTCTAAAGTAAGTGTTCCATCTTCTTCGTTTTGTCTATCTTGAATGTCATAATATGTTGAAGTTGATGTTGAAATACTTGCTGAAGTTGTTCCATACCAATCCGTTTGAAGAACTACTTCTTTTTTTATTTCAATCTCATTTCCATCTGAACCTACATATGTTCCTGTGAAAGTTATCTTATTGTCATTTCTTGATAAGTTATTTATGTTTGAGCCAATTGCACTTGTTTTTGAACTTGAATATGAATAATCACCACTTCTTACAATACCTGTGATTAATTTTTGAGTACCGTTTGCCATATCATTGAACTCTAATGTTTTGATATTTGTTCCGATATAGTTATCTTTCAACTCATTATCTTTTGGTGCTGTTGTTGCTAGATAAAAGTTTTTACCATCTATTTCAACTTTTGCATTTTTTAAGATACCATCTGTTTGAACATTTACCTCCATGTACAATGTATCTTCTTTTCCAATCTGCTTGCAGGTTCCTTTTATCTTCTCTGCATAACCATCTCCGTTTATATCACGCAAAAAGAAGGCGCTGAATTTAACATTATCAGTACCATCTACTGCTTCATCTCCATCTACAAATTGGTCATATGTCATTGCACGGGCTAACTCGCCACCTGCAACGATTTTCTTTCTTCTTGAGCTTTGCTCATTTGATTGGTTTACTATGATTGCAATTATTGTAGCTATTATTGCTACTGCAAATATTGCAATACTAATGATTTCTTTTTTTGAAAATCCCTTCTTAAATTTTTCTTTCAAGTTCTTCAACATATCTTGACTCCTTATAATCTATTTTACAAGACTTATTTTAAATAGATTATATAAAGAGTCAATGACACAAATTTCTTCTTTTATATATATAATAATACTTATAAGACAAAATAAATATTTAATTTCCTATATCCCTAGTCTTTTGCTGGTGAAAAAAAATCTTTTTTGAATGTTTTTACTTTTTAATTTCTTTTTCATTACATTTATTCGACAAAAAGTGACATTTGCTTGCGGAATAGTATGTCTCATAGTAATTTCAGCATCATTTTCCACAAGCATTACTTTGTGTTTTTCTTCTTCAAACGAAAAAAACTTCAAAAATTAATCAACTCCTACGGCTATCAATAAAACAACTATGCTAACATTATATATATTACTTAGTTCATGAAAATTCACTTTATTTTTACTTGGAAACATGATATACTAATATAAAATTGTTATGGAGGTAAACTATATGTCTATTGAAAAGCAAAAATTATATAACGAAATTGAAACATTACCGGAAGAACTTACAAATCAGGTTATAAATTTTATAGAATATTTAAAATTATCATATATAGATATGGATGCACCAGATAGTGTAACAATAAAGAGCAAAAAGGATTTAAAAGAAAAACTACAAAAAGGTTTAGATGATATAAACTCAAATAATGTATCTTCATTAGATGAGATTTTTTCAAAAATGGAGAATCTATAAAAAGGTATAAATAATTTTTATAATTACATTACAAGAACGATATTTTGATTATTCTTTTTCACTTCCAATTAATTTTGTATTATCTAGCTTTGTTATTCCTATAATATTGGTATCCTTTGCTAAAATATTTATTTGTCTTTTTGCAATTGCATTTAATCTTTCAAGTCTCTCTTTTTGATTAATATTATTTTATCTTTAGTCATTCTAAAGACAACAACTATTTTATGCTAGAAGAATCTTTTAATAATCACAAATTGGAGATTCTTCGCTAATCGCTCAGAATGACTAACCAAAAAACTTATTACTCCATGTCCTCCACTTGAGGGAGGACCGAAATCTTTGATTTCGAGGAGGGGAAAAGTAAGAAAAAGGATATTTTTTTATTTCTGTACACAATAGATCGCGGAACAAAGTCC
>USMK01000047.1 GCA_900555835.1 uncultured Clostridium sp. | reverse complement strand
TAAGATTTCGTACGGTTACTCCACGGCACATTCGTCATTACATAAATTTTATATTATTCTTTATTTGCAAACTACTCTACTGGATATACAAAATAAATCATATTATATGAATTTGAAAGGAAAATTTTATAAAATTATGTTATAATAAAAAACGGTGATTGAAATGGATGAGATTATTGAGAGAATAAAGAGTGCTGGGGGATGCATTTATTTGGTTGGTGGTGCTGTTAGAGATGAAATTATGGGAAGAATGGTGCATGATAGGGATTATTGTGTTGTTGGTATTGGTTTTGAGAAGTTTGTTAGTTTGTTTCCGGAGGCTTTTGTGCGTGGAAAGGATTTTCTGGTTTTTGATATGTGTGGAAGTGAGTTCGCTTTGGCTCGAATTGAGAGAAAGATTGGAGTTGGTCATAAGGGTTTTGTGGTTGAGGCAAATGAGAGTGTGAGTATTGAGCAGGATTTGGAGAGGAGAGATATTACTATTAATTCTATTGCTAAAAACCTGATTACAGGAGAGCTTGTTGATCCTTTTGGTGGAGTGAAGGATATAGAAAATAAAGTAATACGAGCAACTAGCAGTGCTTTTGTTGAAGATCCGCTTAGGGTATATAGAGTGGCTAGATTTTCTGCACAGCTTGGTTTTGATGTTGAAGATGGAACTTTAAATTTAATGAATAAATTAAAACCGGAGTTATCTAGCTTATCAAAAGAGAGAGTTTTTGACGAGTTTAGAAAAGCCTTGAAAACAGATAGACCATCTATATTTTTTGAGGTTCTTAAAAAAGCTGATATATTAGATATTCACTTTAAAGAGATTTTTGATTTAATTGGTGTTGAGCAACCTGTAAAGTACCATCCAGAAGGAGACGCGTATAATCATACTATGGAAGTGATTGACAGAGCTTGTAAGCAAACTAAAAACATAGAAATTAGATTTTCTGCATTGGTGCATGATTTGGGAAAGGGTGTAACTCCAAAGGAATTATATCCGCATCACCATGGGCATGATACTGCCGGAGTGAAGGTTGTAGGAGATTTTTGTAATAGAATTGGAGCACCTAATTCTTGGAAGAAGTGCGGAAAAACATCTGCAAAGGAACATATGATAGGTGGATATTTTTGGCAAATGACTCCTCCTAAACAGGTTGATTTTTTGAATAGGGTAAATAAATCAATGCTAGGATTAGAAGGATTGCAAATAGTTGTAAATGCCGATAAGGCAAAGAATGCAGACAAACACCTATTTTCGGCTTTAAAACAGCCAATATTAGAAGATATAAATGGAGAGTATGTAAAATCAAAATATGGCATTACGGAGGGAATAAAAGTAAAAGAATTGTTAAGACAAGAGAGAATAAGAAAAATGAGGGTATTGAAACTAGAAATTGAAACGTAAAAAAACTGTAATATTTTTGTAATATTTTTGTATTATTGCATTGACTTTTCGCTTAAAACATAATAAGATATATAGGTAGAATTTTAAGATAGAAAATAATCTGAAAATATATTAAGGAGGAAAATTATGGGGGAAGTTATTGTTATAACATCTGGAAAAGGCGGAGTTGGAAAAACAACTACAACAGCAAACTTAGGTGCTGCTCTAGCTTTACAAGGCAAAAAAGTTGTGCTTATAGATACTGATATTGGGCTTAGAAACCTAGATGTTGTTATGGGACTTGAAAACAGAATTGTATATGACATAGTTGATGTAGTAGAAGAAAAGTGTAAATTAAGACAAGCTTTAATAAAAGACAAGCGTTTTACAGAACTTTTCTTACTTCCAGCAGCTCAAACAAGGGATAAAAGTGCAGTAAATGAAGAACAAATGAAAGAATTAACAGGAAAATTAAAAGAAGAATTTGACTATATCCTTATAGACTGCCCAGCTGGTATTGAGCAAGGGTTTAAAAACGCGATTGCAGGTGCAACAAGAGCTATTGTTGTAACAACTGCCGAAATTTCTTCCATAAGAGATGCAGATAGAATAATAGGTTTACTTGAAGCATCAGAGATAAAAAATCCTGAACTTGTTGTAAACAGATTAAGACCAAATATGGTTAAAAAAGGCGAAATGATGGATGTTGACGATATAGTAGATTTATTATCAATAGATTTAGTAGGAGTTGTTCCAGATGATGAATTTATTATAACACAAACAAACAAAGGAGAGCCGGTTGTTTCTAACAAAAAAGCTCCTTCTGGAAAATCTTATTTAGAAATAGCAAGAAGAATTTTAGGCGAAAATGTAGAAGTAACAATTCCTGGAAGAGATAAAGGTTTTTTTAATAAAGTAAAAAGTATATTTTCAAAGAAATAAAAAATAGTGTGGAGGATATAGAATGTTTGAGAAATTATCAAAATTTTTTAAAGGATTAGGAAAAAAAGAAAAAATTCAAGAAGTAAACACTTCAAAAGATACTGCAAAGGAAAGATTACATTTAGTTTTAATGCAAGATAGAGCAAATGTATCTGCTGATTTCTTGGAACTTATGAAACAAGAAATAATAGATGTTATAAAAAAATACATAGAAGTAGACGAAGAGGCAATAGATGTAAGATTAACAAATAAGGCAAATGATGACGGAACAACAGGAGCTCCTGCACTATATGCAAATATTCCTATAATGAATATTAAACACGAGATGGAAAAAGAAACTGAAAAAGAGGAAGAACCTAAAACTGAAAAGGAAGAAGTAAAAGTTGAAGAGGAAACCGCTGTAAAAGAAAAGAAATCAGTAGAAGAAAATGAAGATGTAACAGAAAATAAAGAAGAACCAAATGAGCCAGAAGAAAACAAGGAAACAGAAAACAAAGAAGAACAAAAAGAAGAAATACCTGTAACTAGCTCAAATAACTAAATTTTGAAACTTTAAATTAGAGGTACTTTAATGAAAAAAAGATTATTAAAAAATATAGACTGGGGAATACTTATTTGTAGTGTTACACTTGTAATAATTGGTCTTGTTGCACTAATGTCTGCTACTCAAAATACAGAATATGAGGAATTAAAAAAGCAAATACAATGGTTAATAATTTGTATACCAATAGTAATATTTGTAATATCAATTGATTATGAACTAATTGCTAGAATATCTCCTGTGTTTTATGCAATATTTCTGGTATTGCTAGTAGGGGTATTATTTACAGATTCCATAAATGGAGCTAGAAGTTGGTATGATTTAAAAATCTTTTTATTTCAACCAGCAGAATTTGCTAAAATTTTTGTAATTATATTTTTAGCATATACAATTACAAAAGTGCAAGAAAGACGAAAAGATGAGATAAATAATCCATTGAAATTAGGATTGATTTTGCTTGTAACATTAGTACCAGTTGCTTTAATAATAAAACAGCCAGACTATGGAACAGCAGGTGCGTTCATGGTTGCAACTGTTTTTATGCTATATGTGGCAGGAATTAGAAAAAGATATATAATATCTGCAATAGCGATTGTTGTTATAGTAATTCCAATTGCATATATGTATTTATTGCCAGACCATGCAAAACAAAGAATAGATGTATTTGTAAATCCGAATTTAGACCCTCGTGGTTCAGGATATAATATAATTCAATCCAAACTTGCAATTGGTGCAGGAGAGTTGTTTGGAATGGGAGTTCTAAAAGGAAATCAAACTCAATTAGGATTTTTGTACCCAAAAACTACTGATTTCATATTCTCTGTAATTGGCGAAGAAATGGGATTTATAGTAACAAGTGCAATTGTACTTATATATGTGACTCTGATCGTAAAAGCTATATATATTGCAAAAACGTCAAGAGATGAATTGCGGTTCATATATTGCAGTAGGTATAGCGGGAATATTTATGTTTCATATGACTGAAAATATAGGTATGACGATTGGTTTATTGCCAATAACAGGTGTGCCACTTCCTTTTGTAAGTTATGGTGGAAGTTCTATGATAACGAATTTTATTTTAATAGCATTATTGCTAAATATAAGTGGAAGAAGACAAAAAGCAATATTTATAGAATAGTAGGAGAAAATATGTATATACATAAATTAAAAATAGAAAATGTAGAATTAGAAAATAATATATTATTAGCTCCAATGGCAGGG
>USMK01000046.1 GCA_900555835.1 uncultured Clostridium sp. | reverse complement strand
CCTTCCAGCCTCAGCTTGCCAGCATCATGGACGAGATGGCACCTTCTTTCTATACCGAACAGGAGAAAGAGGTAGTCGGCAAACTCTTCCCAACCTGCGAGAAGATAAGCATAGACTATGCCGTGATGGAAAAGTCGAAGGAAATCTATACCTTGCCAGCCGAGTTCGGCTGGAGCGACTTAGGCAGCTGGGGCAGCCTCCGTACCTTGCTCCCACAAGATGAGGCTGGCAATGCCAAAGTAGGCAAGGATATCCGCTTGTATGAATGCAAGAACTGCGTGGTTCATGTAGCCGATGAAAGCAAGGTGGTAATTCAAGGCTTGGATGGCTATATCGTAGCCGAGAAGAATGGACAACTGCTTGTCTGTTCTTTGAAAGAAGAACAGGGTATTAAAGAAATTGGAAAATAATTTATGTCAAATCAAACATCAGATAACAACAAGCGAATAGCGAAGAATACGCTTCTTCTTTACTTCCGTATGCTCTTTATGATGGCGGTTTCGCTATATACGAGCCGTGTTATATTAAATGCGTTAGGTGTAGAGGATTATGGTATATATAATGTCGTAGGTGGTGTTGTGGCTACATTAGCTTTTTTAAAGACAACTCTTAGCTCTGCATCGCAACGATTTTTGACATTTGAATTAGGTAGTGGAAATACAAGTAAATTAAAAATTGTATTTGCAAACAATATTAGTGTACATCTTATTTTGGGCGTATTAATTCTGATTGTTGGAGAGACTTTGGGAGTCTGGTTTCTCAATACAAAGATGAATATCCCGTTAGAAAGAATGTTTGCAGCAAATATTGTATTGCAATGCGCTCTAGGTTCATTCATTCTTACATTATTGAATGTTCCTTATAATGGTCTTATAATTTCACATGAACGCATGAGTGCATTTGCTTATATTAGTATTGCAGAGACTGTATTAAGATTGGTAATTGCTTATGCTCTGTATGTGTCAAGTTATGATAAACTTATAACGTATTCTATTCTTTGGTTGCTAGCAGGAATTCTTGTTCAAGCTTTATATAGTGTATATTCGTACAAACATTTTGAAGAGAGTCGAGTCTTACCTAAATTCAACAAAGTTCAGATGAAAAAATTGCTAACTTTTTCAGGATATAATTTATGTGAAATATTTGCTAATATGATGGGGGATCAAGGTGTAAATATTCTGCTAAATTTGCATTTTGGACCAGTTGTAAATGCTGCACGCGGTATTGCTGTTCAGGTAAATAATGCAATAAATGGTTTCGTAGCAAACTTTGGTACTGCTATAGATCCTCAGATTACTAAAAATTATGCTTCTGGAAACATTGGGCGAATGTGGACGTTAGTAAGCTATGGTAATAGATTTTCTTTCTTCTTGCTGATGCTGTTAGCTCTTCCAATTTTCTTTAAAGTGCATTTAGTGCTGGATTTATGGTTAAAAACTCCACCAAATGATAGTGCTATGTTTATTCAGATTATGATTTTAACTAATCTTAGCTTGATGCCTTCGCGTACTTTCTATACAGCTATTGCTGCAAAGGGAGATATAAAAAGATATCAAATATCTTTTGGGCTTTTTCGACTTATGGTATTTCCTGTTTGTTGGTTTGTTCTAAATTTTATATACAATCAAGCGTTTGTCGTATATATAGTAATGCTCGTTTTTGAAATTTTAGGGACTTTATATAAGATGATGTTGCTGAAACAACAATTTGATAGTTTTGAACCATGGTATTATTTTAAAACAGTAATTCGGCCTTTAATTTATGTGTTTATTATAGGAGTACTATTTGTGTATTTTGAGTCTATGATATTTGTTGATAATTTGGGTGGTCTTATTGCTTTTATTTTAACGAGTTGCTTAACATTGATTTTTGTGATATATTTTATCGGATTAGAACCCAAGGAAAAAGAAATGGTTCATGTTTTTATAATTAATAAATGTATGAAAAAATGAAAAAGTGTTGTTTTGTTATACCATATTTTGGCAAATTGCCGAATTATTTCCAGTTGTTTCTTAATAGCTGTAAATATAATCAAGATTATAATTGGTTGCTTTTTACTGACGATGATACCAAGTATGAGTATCCTGTGAATGTAAAAAAAATAAAAATTTCCTTTCGGGATTTTAGAAGGTATTTTCAAGATAAGTTTGATTTTAAAATAGAACTTTCTAGACCTTATAAACTTTGTGATTATAAACCAGCTTATGGTTATGTGCTTCAAGAATATCTTAAAGGTTATAGATTCTGGGGACATTGCGATATAGATTTGATTTTTGGATCTATATCCAATTTTATAACAGATGAAATGTTGGATAATTATGATAAGTTGTTTTGTCTAGGACATTTTATAATGTATCGAAATACCATCGAAAATAATAAGGTTTTTATGTCTCGCGTCAATGGCTTGAAGTTATTTCAGAAGGTATTTTCGACACCAAATATTATGGTTTTTGATGAGGAATTACGTAATTCAAATAATGTTAATCAAATTTTTCTCAATGAGGGAAAAAGAGTTTTCGTGAATGATTATTCAATGAATCCGTATATATTTAAAAAGCAATTTATTCGAGTGCGATATGTAGGTTGTGAAAATGGTTATAGCAATGCTTTTGTTTTGGAGATACCTAGAAAGGCTGTTTATTTATGGCAAAAGGGGCATGTATGCAGATATTTTTTAGAAGACAATCTGTTGAAGGAAGAAGAGTTTTTATATATTCATCTTCAAAAGAGACAGATGAAATATAATGCTCGTATAGGTAATTCAGATATTGTGCAAATTCTGCCAAATACGTTTAGGGCACTATCTGAAATTCCATTAGGTTTAGATGCTTTCAAAAAAATAAAAAAGGAAGCTTTTTGTTTGCAAAAAACGAGATTGACTTTTAATAGTTTCATAAAAAGAATAAAAAATAATTTGAGTCGTTTGTTTTCTTATAATTAGGTATGTCTAGAACTTTTTTATTAACAATATTATTTGCTCATATCTTACTGATTCCATGGGCTTTGATTTTTAATTTGCCTGATGTGTTGGGAAGATATGGATCTTTTGCTCTTGCTGTAATACTTTTTGTAGGTATGTCAAATAAGAGCTATTATTTGCCTTTTGCAAAAAATAAGACTATAAATGTTTTGATATTATGTTTGTTTTTGTGTACTGTTATAACGTCATTTAAAGTAAATGATTTTGATGTTTATAAATATGCTAAAACAACTTATGCTTCACATTATGAAAATAACAGTACTATCTTTGGATTAACTACCAGTTTTAAAATTTTAGTTTCATTTCTATTCATTCAATATTTGAAGGCGAAACGAGATGTAAAATCTTTTTTTGTTTGTCTATATTATATAGTTCTCTTTTATGCAATAGTTTCAGATTTTTCGATGTTACTTTTGGGTATTCAAGAAAGTGGAACAGGATATTTGCTTGGAAATAAATTTACGGTATCATATTTTCATTTGTTTTTGGCAGTTTTGTATCAAGTACAGAGAAAATGTAAGATAAACTCGACGAGCTATTATCGTGCTTTCTTATTGTGGGCTCTCTTGATTTCTGTTTTAGTACATTGTTCTACTGCAGTAATTGGAGTGCTTTTTCTTTTTATATGCGATATAAAAGGATTTATAATGCATAAGATAATATATAATCCTATGTTTTTTTTGTCATTGATTGTTGTCTCTGTTCTATTTGCTTTTTTTTATCAGATAGTTTTGGATATTCCATTTGTACAGTATATTATAGTAGACTTGTTGGGGGAAGACTTAACTTTAACCGGTAGAATTTATATTTATGATGCTGTTTTAAATGTGATAGAGATAAATCCCTTATGGGGATATGGCATAGGAAATTCTTATCAGTTATTGCATTTTTTATATGATTATCCAAATGCTCAAAATGGTTTTATCAATCTGTTTTTAGAGCAGGGTATAATAGGAAGTGTAGTTGTCATTTTTCTATCGTTTTTAATAGTAATGAATCAGGTTAAAAATAGAATAAAAGAAATTACTTTTTCTATGATTTGCTTGTTGTATGCTATGGTGTTGATGGCCTTTGTTGAAATTACGATTGACTTATGGTATCTATTGTTGCTGTCCTTATTACAAATTACAGATAAGGATATTCAACAGGCTAAAGTAAATTATAATAATTGATAATTAAAAATAAATTATATTAATTATGAAAATCTTAGCAATACCTAAAATCCGCAAGCAATCTCAATGGCAATCTCAATTGCAGTAAAGAGCTT
>USMK01000045.1 GCA_900555835.1 uncultured Clostridium sp. | reverse complement strand
ATGTACAAAAAGAGTATGAGAAAGAGCATACTAGACAAGAATTTATAGACATAATTGGAAAAAGTTATATTAGGAGGAATAAAAATGGGATTTAGAGCAGAAATAACAGAAGAATATACAATGCTAAAAGGAAGGAAAGAAGAATGCTTAACAGGATTAGCAATGTATATAGAAGCATTATTAAAAAATGGTATATCAAAAGATTTAATAAAAGAAGTAATTAACATAGTTTTAGAAAAAGGAAACAAAGAAGATGTATCAGAGGACAAGGCAATAAAAGTACAAAAAATAGACTTAAATGGAATGAGTAAAGAAGAAGCAAAAGAAATGCTAGAAAAAGAAATTTTTAATAAATTATTTGATTAATGCAACAGGGCTAGACAAAAATAGCCCTGATTTTTTTACAAAAGGGGGAAAGTATGAAAGACCCAGCATTTTTGTTTTATAGTAGTGATTTCTTATCTGGAACAATGTTGATGTCTGATGAAGAAGTTGGACAATATATGAGATTGCTGTGTTTGCAACATCAAAAAGGACACCTAAAAGAAAAGGATATGCTAAACATATGTAAGAAATATAATGAAGAAATTTTCTCCAAATTTAAAAAAGATAAAGATAATAATTACTATAATGAAAGACTAGAATATGAGGTTAATAAAAGAAAAGCATATTCAGAAAGTCGAAGAAATAATAGAAAGAAAAAAGAAGAAAAAGAAACATATGTAAAAGATATGAAAAACATATGTAATTCATATGAAGAACATATGGAAAATGAAAATATAAATATAAATATAAATAAAAATATAATTAGAAATAGAGATAGAGATAAAGGGGGTATGGGGGAAGAAGAGGAAGAGAAAGAACCCGAAATTTTAGACATATGGGAAACACAGTTTGATGAATTTTATAGATTATACCCCAAAAAAGTAAAAAAGCAAGAGGTCAAGAAATGGTTTCAAAAAAATAAGCCAACGAATGAATTGTTTAGTTCTATAATGCATAGTTTGGAGCAATTTAGGGCCAGCAAGGACTGGCAAAAAGATGGTGGACAGTTTATCCCATATCCAATAACCTGGTTGAACCAGAAAAGATGGGAAGACGAAAGTGTAGAGATTGTATCTACTGGAAATCCATTCTTAGATTTGCTTAGAGAGGAGGGCAAAAACTAATGACAAGAAGTGAAACAACAATGATTTTAGGAGTTTTAAAGACAAGCTATCCAAACTTTTACAAAGATATGGATAAAAAAGAAATGCTAAACATTGTGAATTTGTGGAATGAAATGTTTGAAGAGGACGATTTTAAAGCAGTAAAAGTAGCTGTAAAGTCATTAATACAAACATTAAAGTTTCCACCAACCATTGCAGACGTTAAAGAAGAAATTTTCAAGATAAATAACCCACAAACCTATGATGTTATGGACTTATACAGCAAATTAAAAAAAGCTATTGGAAATGGAATTTATGGTTCAGTAGAGGAATTTAATAAATTGCCACCAGTTGTACAAAAATTTGTAGGAAGTCCAAATCAATTAAGGGAATGGGCAACAGACGAGAGTTTTAATGATACCGTGCTAAGAGGACAATTCACAAAACAAATAGAGATACTACATAAACGAGAAAAAGAAGAATTTATGATGCTACCAGAAGTAAAAGATACGATAAGTAAAATTTTAGATAAGACAAATCAAGTTAAATACTTAAATTAGGAGGAGTGAAAAATAAAATATGGGAAAAGAGATGACTATGAAAGAAATTGCTGATGCGTTAATAAATCCACAAAAAGTAAAAATTGTAGACAAATCAATTCTAGGCAAATGCAGTAAATGCGAAGAATGTTGTTCTTGTTTTTTACCTGTATGTCAAGAAGAAATGGATATAATCCAAGAATATGTAATAAAAAACAAGATTAAAGCTAATAAGGCCAAGCTAGTTATGGAAAATACATTGCAATGCCCATATTACAAAGACAAATGTATGATTTATGAAGTAAGACCGTTGATTTGCAAAGCATTTTATTGCAATAAAAAACCAGATGCAAAAATGGCTATGGAATTTGCTAAAAGAGAGTACATACCAATAAATATGTGGGGGATAGCAAAGGAGTTTGACAAACAAATAGATGAAAGAGTGTAGTGTATTTAACCGAGGACTTTGCACAGGTTGTACAGGTTTAGCAGAAAAAGACTGGTGTGGGCCAGAAAAATGCGAAACATATAGAAAATTAAGCAAAGTGAGTGGATTAGAGCTATGTAAGAGTATTTTGAAAGGGGAACAAATGAAAATATGAATATAGAAGATGTCTTAAAATTAATATTAAATCTATTTCAAGATGTGGACAAGCAGTTAGAAGAATTAGGAAGCAAACAAAGAGAATGGGATATAAAGCAACAAGAAGTATTGCACTATATAGAAAATCATAATTTAGATGCAGTTCAGAGATGCAAAGTAGTTGGATTATTAAAAGATATTCGATATGAAAGAAGGCAAGTCAAAAATGAGATAGATGTATTAAGGTCAATAAAAGACAGTTTTGTAGATAAATACAAGAACAAGTTTATTGAAAAAGACATCATACTAGCATTAAAGAACCTTAAAGAAATACATAACAGGCAAGCTAATCCAACATACAAATATCAATATTTAACAGAGGAGTTAGAGATAAGAAATGAACAAAAAATGTAAGATTGAGTTATATAATGACCATTTTGAAAATGCTAAAAGGTATGGAATACCTCATGCACAGTTAATTATAGCAGATATTCCATACAACTTAGGAAATAATGCATATGCAAGTAATCCAAGCTGGTACATAGATGGAGATAATAAAAATGGCGAAAGTAAACTTGCTGGAAAAAGTTTTTTTGATACAGACAAAGACTTTAAAATAAATAACTTTTTTGATTTTTGTACAAGGTATTTAAAGAAAGAACCCAAAGAAAAAGGACAAGCACCAGCAATGATAGTATTTTGTGCTTTTGAACAAATGCAGATGGTTATTGAGGAAGGGAAAAAGCATGGACTAATGAAAAGCTATCCGTTAGTTTTTGTGAAAAATTATTCCAGTCAAGTATTAAAAGCAAATATGAAAATTGTAGGGGCAACAGAATATGCAGTTGTACTTTACAGAGATAAGTTACCTAAATTTAATAATGGGAGAGCAGAAGAACAAAAAGGGAAAATGATATTTAACTGGTTTGAATGGAAAAGAGATACCTCAAAAGAATATCCTAAAATACATCCAACACAAAAGCCAATAGGATTACTTAAAAAACTAATAGAGATATTTACAGACGAAGGGGATGTAGTAATAGATCCAGTAGCAGGAAGTGGAAGTACATTAAGAGCATGTGCAGAACTTGGAAGAAATGCATATGGATTTGAAATAAAAAAAGATTTTTATAATAAAGCGAAAGAAAAAATGATAAGTGAAGATATTTTAAATGGAATTATGGAAGATGGACAAATTACATTTGAAGCAATAATTCACTAGAAAGGAAAATAAGAAATGAAGTTTGAAGTTTTAGGAAAGATAAAAGGAAAAGCAAGACCAAGGTTAGGAAAATATAGTACATATACACCAACAGACACTATAAATTATGAAAATTTGGTCAAAATAAGCTACTTAAATGCAAGAGGAATAAACTTTTATGATAAACCTATAAAAATGAAAATAGAAGCAATTTTCGAGCCAGCAAAGAGCATAAGCAAAAAGAAAAGAAATGAGCTAATGATGATACAAGCTGTTACTAAAAAACCAGACTTTGATAATATTGGCAAAATTGTAGCAGATGCCTTAAATAAAATTGCTTACAACGACGACAGTCAAATATTCAAATTTGAGATTATAAAGAGGTATGGAGAGGAAGAAAAGTTAATAATTGAGGTGGAGGAATATGAAAATACCAAAGATAGTTATTAAAGGAAAAAGAAAATATGAATTTATACAAAAAGTGAATGATAACTTGTTTTTGTACAAAGAAGTAAATCTAGGATTTAAGGAAACATTTAGTAGAGCTGATTTAAAAATAATTGATAATACAGAAATAGATAAAATAGTAAAGGCAAGACCAGATACAAAAATAAAGATATTAGTTTATGACAGATTATTTGAAACTGAAACATTGTACAATGAAACGAAAGATGTAGCATTAGTGTTAAATTGTTCAGCAAATTGGATAAATAAAAAGATTAGAGCAAAAGAATGGATAAATAATAGGTGGTTTTGTGAAAGAAGGGAAGTTGTATGAATTTTGAAGAAATAAAAAATATGTCTAAAAAAGAGTTTGAACAATTTATTTATAACGTCCAAAGTAGTAATAAAAAATTTTGCGTAAGATGTGGAAATTTTACACTAGACAGAATAACAGTCTCAATAAGCAAAGAAGGGAAAAGTCCACGAAAATTATGCAATATGTGCAAGGATTGCTATTCAGATATGCTTGAATATTTAGGGATAAATGATATTGAATAAAGAAAGAAGAGAAGTTGTATGAAGTGTATAAATTGTAGTTATTTCTTAAATTGTGATAAAGCAGACGAAAATAAAAGCG
>USMK01000044.1 GCA_900555835.1 uncultured Clostridium sp. | reverse complement strand
AAATCTTAATCAAATTTTATGAGGGAGCGAAGGCTTCGGAGAGGCTCGTAAAATTTGATTTAGATTTCGTAGGAGACGCAGCAAGCCGAGGAATGAAATAAATTTTATATTATCTATCCTTTGGCAACGGCTTACTATTTTGCTTCTTTTGTGAATTAATACTGCCTCTTTTGCACTATTTCTACTATATCCGATACATAATTACCTATTACAGGAATATTTAATGTAACAATCCTTTGCAAGGCATATACTATCATTGCTGATATTATTGTTACACCTATACCAATACCGATACCACGGCCAATTCCGGCCCAAACATTTCGCAAAAACATCTTCTTTTGGTCACCCAGAATATAGATTAGCTCGCTTAAATTTGCAGCTTGCATTGTTTTATTTAGTTCTTCTACTTGTTTACTTAATTTTTTATAAAACACGAAAAAACCACCTAATATATATGGTGGTCTTTTCTAAATTTATTATTCATTAAATTCCGTTATTTATAGCATTCTCTATTATATTTTCTGAAATATCATTTTGAATAGTATTATCTACTGTGCTATTTTCTACCTTTTTTTGGCCTTCTAATAATTTTTCTAGTTGTTTAATCAATTCTTGTAATCTACTAATATCTTTTCCCATTAGCTCCCAATTGTTGTTTTGGTTTGAGTCTTCTAAATTATTGTTTGCTTTTATTATAGCTTCTATTAAACCTTGTTCGTCATCTGTATTTTCTATTTCTATTCTTGTTGCTTCTGGTGATACTAGTCTACCTAATGCTTCTTCTAGCTTATTTCCAATGGCAACTTTATTTCCTGATGCTACAACTACCTTTTTTAGAACAGGAACTTGTGATTCATTTATCAAAACTTGATAAATTGGCTCTACATATAATAAAGTGTTTTCTATTGGTACTATTAGCATATTTTTTACAAGTTTTGTTCCTGCTACATTTATTGTTTTTAATTCAGACGAAATTGTGTCGTCTTGTTCTATTTGATTTTCTAATTGCATTGGTCCAAGTATATTGTTATCTGATTTGAATTTGTATAAAGTCAATTTGTTGTCATTATTCTCATATGTTCCTACTAAATATGCTATTATATTTTGCTTATTATCTGGTGTATATGGTACTACTAAGCCAAGTTTTGTTTCTTCTGAATTAGCAGGTTTTACTACTGTATAATATGAATCCATTTGTGAACCAATACTTGATGTTCCAGCTTTATTTGTTGTGTTTTTTGCAATATCCCATATATCGTCTTTTCTATATAATACCTCGGTTTGAACATTGTGGTACATATTTAACATTTGTGATTGGATATTATATAGGAATTTAGGATATTTTATATTTTTTGCAATAGATTCGTCTATTTGTTCTTCTTTGTCTACAAATAATTCTGGATAAATGTTTCTGTATGTCATTGCAATTTGGTCTGTTCTATCTGTTATGTAGAATTTCATTGTTCCATCATATGCATCAATTATTACTTTTACAGAATTTCTTATATAATTTATTCTTGTTCTTACATTATTTATTCCTACAATTGATTCTTGCGAATATGGATATGAATTAGATATTGTATATGCATCTAATACCCACATTTGCTTTCCTTCGTCTGTTATTACCATATATGGATTTTCGTCATAAACTAAATATGGCATAACAGTTTTTACTCTTTCTATTATATTTCTGTTTGTTATTACTTTGCTATCTTCTGTCATATTTGTGTTAAATGCTATTTTTAAGTTCCCAGTGTGAATTCCTAAAATTAGTCTATCTAACCAGTTTAATTTAATTCCAGCTTGTCCATCATAAACATTTTCTGCATTTGTGCTACTTGTTATTGGATAATCAAATTCTTTGTGATTTTTCACATTTGTTATTATAGTTTGATTAGTTTGAAGTCCAAAGTATATTCGTGGTTCTGCAACTTTTATGGTTTCTTCGCCATTTAATCCCTTTTGAATATATGTAATATTATTATCTTCGTCAAATTCAGATGCTGATGTTATAATTGCTCCATAGCCATGTGTATATTCATATGTTTTGCTGTTATAAGTTCTTCCATTATCACTTGTAATCTCTCTTGGTGCTATATAGCAAAGTACATTTTTGCCATTTATATTGTAATTTTCTAGACTGATATTTCTATATGAGTAATATCCTGTACTTGTTTGATATTCTTTTAAATTCTCTAATACAACTCCCTCTGTTACTAATGGAATGTTTGTTAATAAACTGCTGTTATTGGTTACTTGCTCACTTGTTAAAGTTCCGCTGTTGGCAATCTCAATTTCTTCTGTTTCTATATTGTATGCTTGTTTTGTACCTGCAATATTGTTTTCAATATATGTTTTTTCTTTATCAAGTTCATTTGGATTTACAACCATCAATTGGAATACAGTCATTATAATAAATAAACATACTAAATACGCTGGAATTACGCAAAATGCAGTTATTGCTTTACGTCTTTGGGCTTTTTTTATGTATCTAATTCCCAAATATACTGCAATTGGTAGTATACAAGCTAAAATTCTGTATCCCCATACTTTTATTGTTACATCTGTAAGGCCTCCACCATATAGCAGAATGTCTGATCCAATGTTGATTGATTTTTCAAATATAACATTATTTGCACTTAAAAATGTTATTTCTGCTAGTGCAAGCACTATAACCATTACATTAAATATTATTTGTTTTATAGCGACACTCTTTTTTAGTGTTTCTATATTTATTCCATCAAAATATATGTTAAAAACCGCAATATAATATACAGCAACGTAAATTGATAAAACTACAAATATAAAAACAGTATAATATAGCAACATTTCTATAAATGGCTTAGTAAACATATAAAAACTAATATCCATATTAAAGATTGGATCATATATACCAAATTGTGCAGCATTTACTGCTAACATTGTTTTTTCTACAATAAACGGCGTTACAAAAATACTGATTATTGCTCCCATTATCAATGCAATTGATTTATTAGGAAGTTTTGGCATTTCTATTTTATCTTCCTCAAAGAAGCTTTTTAGTCCTCTTTTTATAAATCTTGTTGTAAAATATATCAATGCAAATAATACCACAAAATTGATACCCATAATTTCATATTGATATTTTATAGATTGACTGAATACTTGTACATAATTTTCACCAATCGAAAGAATATTTAGGTACTCTCCTCTTAATTTTACAAACATAAATAAACTTACTAAAATTACAAAAACTAAAACTAGCGCTACTCTTAATTTGTAATTAACTTTTTTCTTTGGTGTTGTTTCTTTGTTTGTCTCTTCCACTTAAAATCTACTCCTTTTTTTAAATTATAGCCTTAACAAAATCATCACTATTGAAAATTTCCATATCGTCTATTTGTTCACCAACACCGATAAATTTAACTGGTATATGGTTTTTATCTACTATTCCTAGTACCACTCCACCTTTTGCTGTTCCATCTAGTTTTGTTAATACTAAGCCAGTAATATGTGCTGTTTCTTTAAACGCTTTTACTTGTTCTATTGCATTTTGGCCTGTTGAAGCATCAAGGACAAGTAGAACTTCCTTATCTGCTTCTGGCAATTCCTTATCTATTACTCTTTGAATTTTTGAAAGTTCGTCCATCAGGTATTTTTTATTATGTAATCTTCCAGCAGTATCGCAAATTATAATATCTGTTCCATTTTCTTTGGCTACTTTAATAGCCTCATACACTACTGCTGCTGGGTCTGTACCTTCTGGTTTCTTTACTATATCTACACCAGCTCTTTCAGCCCATATTTCTAATTGTTCAACAGCTGCTGCTCTAAAAGTATCTGCTGCTGCAACCATTATTTTTTTATTATCCTTTTTTAACCTATTTGCAATTTTACCTATTGAAGTAGTTTTTCCAACTCCATTTACACCTATAACAAGAATTACAGCTGGTTTTGTACTTAAATGTAATTCTGGCTTTTCTACATCCAAAATCTTTTTCATTTCTTCTTGCAAAGCTGTTTTTACAGCATTTTCATCTTCTATTTTTTCTTTCTTAATTCTAGTTCTCAAATTATCAATTATACTTAAAGATGTTTCCATTCCGACGTCTGACATAATCAAAATTTCTTCCAATTCTTCAAGCAACTCTTCATCTACTTTTCTAAAATTGCTAAACACATTATTAATCTTCTCATTAAACGAATCCTTAGTCTTACCAAGTCCATTTTTCAACTTCTCAAAAAAGCCCATTTCTACCTCCGTACCAATGTAATTTTTATTTTTTACCACTTTATACTTTACCACAAATTTGCAATTATTTCAACTAATGAAACTAAAAAAACTCCCCACAAAGTGGAGAGAAAGAATTTTCTTTTTTAATAAAAAGGCTTAATCCCTAGTACAATACTTGGCGGAATCCATCCAGAATTCGCCATTTGTCAAAAATTATGATTTTTCAAGAATTGTATTGTGTTTTTTTTATTTTTTGTGTATAATAAATACATGGTTTTTGCGGGTATAATTTAGTGGTAGAATGTCATGCTTCCGACCTGATAGCGAGGGTTCGATTCCCTCTACCCGCTCCATTTGAAATCAACTTACGGACTTAAAAGTTCGTGAGTTTT
>USMK01000043.1 GCA_900555835.1 uncultured Clostridium sp. | reverse complement strand
GGAGCCAGAGGAGGCTATCACATTGGTGTATGGAAAGCTCTAAAAGAAATAGGATATGTTCCTAGCATTATAACTGGAACATCAGTTGGAGCATTAAATGGAGCGTTATTAACAATAAAAGAAGACGAACTTGCAGAAGAAATATGGCAGAATATGTCTATGGAAACTGTATTTAACAAAAAAGAAAAAATGGATATAAATGCGATAAAATCACCAGCAGAGTTTTTATTGCAAATAGGAGAGGTGGGAGGAATAGAACCCGTTCCACTAAAAAAATTAGTAAATAAATTAGCAGACGAAAAGAAATTTAGACAGTCAGATATAGATTTTGGACTTGTAGTAACTGCTGTAAAGCCTATGAGAATGGTTACAAAATTTGTGGACCAAATGGAAGAAGGCAAAATTGCAGATTACATTTTGGCAAGTTCAGCATGTTTTCCGATAATGAAAATGTATGAAATAAATGGTGAAAACTATGTAGATGGAGGATATTCAGATAATATTCCGTTCGAACTTGCTCTTCAAAGAGGGGCAAAAGAAATGGTAATTGTAGATATGCCAGGAATATTTAAACTAAAAAAAGTAGAAGATATAAACGCAAAAGTACATTATATTTTCCCAAAACACGATTTAGGAAATTTCATAATTTTCAATAAAGAAACAGCTAATAGAGATATAGTGCTTGGCTATTTAGATACTATGAAGGTATTTGATAAATTAGAAGGAAATAATTATACATTCAAATTAGGTTCAAATAATGAAGCTATAAAATATAGTGAAAAAATAAAATCAATGTATAAAAAAATATTTACAAATTTGCCAAGCATAGGAACATTAGAAAGAATAGCAACAAACAAAGTCGTAAATCATATAAAAAAATATAATGAGGATATATTTGAAAATGAATCAGATGTATTAAATGCACTGGAAATGGCAGCAGAGGGGTATGGAATAGATTTTACAAAAATATATGATTTTGCTGAACTCGCTGAAAATGTAGTACAAAAATACAGAGAAACAATAAAAAAAGAGGAATATAAAAGAATTTTGTCATTATCTAAAATATTAGAAACAGTAAAGAACATAAATGAATTAAGAGAGCTAATAAGAAAATATGATAGTCAAAATCTTATTGCGTATTTAGTATATTTATTAACAATTCAAGAAATTACACAAATGCAAAAAAATCAAATTTTGGCAATAACAATGATTAAGCCAGAATACCTATGTAGTGCGGCATTTATTGCTGGATATATAAAATAGTTATGATTAATAAAAGCAACAAAGCACCTATATTGATAATATGTGGTGCTTTTCGCTTTTATTATTTAGTTATTTTTTAGTATCTTTTTAAATATTAAGTTTAAAACTATAAAATTTGTAATTGCTACAATTGATGTAACTAATGTTTCAAGTTTAATTGTGTCTAATGGAACTATTGAAAACCACCATTTAAAATATGTTAAACAGAAGAAGAAAAATACAAACATTGCAATACTTAAAACTAATCTAAACTTAGAAAAAGGCAATTTTTTGTGTTCACTTTTTCGTGATTTGGCAAGTGTAAATAGAAAACATATTCCTACAATACCAGTTGAAATCACACATAAACTTGAATATATATCATTTGATATAATTCCATTTTTATTAAGAAGTGTAATTATAATTATATTAAGTATAGAAGTTAAAGCAGGTGGTACAGCCTTTGAAATTATATTGCGTAAGAAATTGCCTTTTATACGTTCATTATTTGGTTCAAGTGCAAGCAAGAATGATGGAATTCCTATTGTTACCATACTAATTAGGCTAAGCTGAATTGGAATAAATGGGTAGTTTTCAGCCATAAATAAAAATAGTATGGCAAGTATGCTTGAATATATTGTTTTTATAAGGAAAAGGGAAGCGGAACGTTCAATATTATTTATTGTTCTGCGTCCTTCTGCAACTACTTTTGGCATAGATGCGAAGTTAGAATCTAGTAAAACCAATTGTGAAACATTTTTTGTAGCATCACTACCACTTGCCATTGCAATACTGCAATCCGCAGTTTTTAGAGCTAATACATCATTAACTCCATCACCAGTCATAGCAACTGTTTTGCCATTCTTTTGTAAAGCAAGAACAAGTGCTTTTTTCTGTGTGGGGGTAACACGACCGAAAATAGTGTATTTTGTAACAACCTTTTCAATTTCTTCATCTGTTTTTAATGTAGACATATCAATATAATTATCATAATTTATAACTCCAACTGCTTTTGCAATTTTTGAAACTGTAATAGGGTTATCGCCAGAAATAATTTTTATATCAACACCTTGTTCAGCAAAATAATTAAGAGTTTGGTTTGCTTCTTTTCTTATTTTATCAACTATTAGTACAAAGCCGATAAGAGTAACTTCATTTGGCAATTGTTTATCAATAAAATTATTAGGAGATTTTGCAATTGCAATTACTCTATAATTTTCAGAATATTGCTTTATGGTATCAGAATAATCTGTAAAATTGTCTTTTAAAACAAATTCTGGTGCTCCTATTATGTATGAGCCTTCATTCTCAAAATATATTCCAGACCATTTTGTTTTTGAAGAAAATGGAATAATATTAGCAGGTGAAAATGTATTATGAATATTTACAAATTTTTCTCTAATAGCTGAAATTGTTGAGTTTGTATCTGTCGAAAATTTTGCTAAGTTTGCTAAAATATTTTCCAAATGTTCTTTGTTTTCATTAATTTCAATAATATCTTTTACTTCCATTGTTCCTTCTGTCAATGTACCTGTTTTGTCTAAACATAGAGTATCAACTCTTGCAAGTGTTTCTATGCAATATAATTCTTGAACTAATACTTTTTGCTTAGAGAGTCTAATAACACTTATTGCAAGAACTGTACTTGTAAGTAAAACTAGCCCTTCTGGGATCATTCCAATTACTGCTGCAACGCTCTTTACAACTGCTTCTTCAATATTTCCACCAGAAATTTTTAGTTGATTAAAAAATAGTAAAATTCCAATTGGCACTATTGCGAATGACAGAAATTTTATTATTTTATTTAAAGAAAGCATAATTTCTGAATTTACTTTTTTAACATATTTAGCTTCACTTGAAATTTTAGCAGTATAATTTTGCTCTCCAATATGTTTTACTTTTGCCAAACATTTACCACTAACAATAAAACTTCCAGAAAGAAGCATATCGCCTTTTTTCTTAAAAATAGTGTCAGACTCTCCTGTAATAAAAGATTCGTCAACTTCAACTTCTCCATCAAAAATCATGCTATCAGTAGCAATCTGATTTCCAGAATTAAATTCTAAAATATCATCTAAAACAATGCTATTTATAGAAATTTCTTGTTTCTTACCATCTCGTATAACAGTAGCCTTAGAAGATGCCATAACAGACAATTTATCAATAATTCTCTTAGAATGAATTTCCTGATATGTACTAATAGCCGTATTTATTACAACTACTAGCATAAACAACATATTCTTATATGAACCAACTGAAAAAACAGCAATTGCCAAAATTAAATTCAAAAAATTAAACAAAGTAAAAAAATTGCCGAGCCAAAATTTGTTTTATACTCTTAGTAGGAACAGAAGTATCATGATTTACCAAACCCTTTCTAAATCGATCCTCAACCTCACTACTACTTAATCCATTTTCCAAAATAAAATCACCTCTCAAAAATACATTCTTTACATTGTAGCACATTTTACGAAATAAAAAAACGCGAATTTGAAAAAATATTTTCAAATTCACGTTTTTTGTTAAGCAGGTACGATTAGTTAGTGCTTGCTATTGGCTTCGGTCGCCATAAGCCATAAGCGATTAGCCTGGTTTAAAGGTTTACCCTCAATAGGCTTGGCATTTTCCCACGAGATCCGGCAACGGAATTGCCCTTTGTTAATAGGGGTAGTTTCAATTTTTAATCCATTGCGCTCCCAGTCTTTGATGGTCTTGGCCCAAACCTCCAAAAAGCAAAAGAATTTTCCTTTCTCAGCTACGAATTCTAACCGTTCTTCCATTGAAATGTTGCCCATTGTCATAATGATACCTCCTTAATCAATCAAATAGCAAAAACTTGCATAACATAATTTTAGCACAAAAAGGCATATTTGTAAACATAATGTAAATAATAATTTAAAATAAATTATAAAAAGGTGATTTTTTTGAGTGTATTTTTGGAAATAATTAAATTGATTGTATTAACATTAATAATAGTGGTTTCAGCTAAATATATACTTGTAAAATATTTGAGAAAATTGGCTGAAACATTGAATTTAAAGCCTAGAATTGTAGGGAATATCGCAGGAATTGCAACATCTATACCAGAGCTATTAACTGTATCTTTTTCGGCGGCAACAGGATTTATTGCTACTGGAATATATAATGTTATAAGCTCAAATGTTATAAATTTACTATTATATACATCTTCTATAATAATTAATAAAAATTTTAAATATATACGAAATAGAGCTATTGTTATAGATATTTCAATGGCGGTTATAACAATAATAATACCGATTTTTCTTATAAAAGCAGGAATTGAAGCAAAGATTGGAATTGTTCCGCTTTTTATATTGATATATATTTTGTTTTATTATATAGATGCGAATGCTCATAAATTATACTTAAAAAAGCAAGACGATATTGTTTTAGAGAAAATTGCCGAAGAAACTAAGTATATGAAAGGTAAAAAGCGAAAAACGGCTTTGTATTCGTTTATATTGATTGCTACTATGGTCGGATTGTTTTTTGTGGGGAATATGTTAAGTGATGTTTTGGAAAAGCTTTGCTTGATTTTTGGCTTGCCGGAATTGTTGCTTGGAGTATTGCTAGGAATGACTACTAGCATACCAGAACTTATAACTTTTTTTGAAGCACAAAAGCATTATGAGAAGGAGAATAACACAAGGCTTGGAGTTGTGGAGGCTACGAATAATTTACTATCTTCTAATATTTTATGCTTATTTGTAATTCAAAGCATAGGGATTGTGCTTTATGCTTTATAGGGGACGTTTCCTTTTGAGTCATTTTGACTCATTGGGGACACATCTTTGATGCTTGCTCTATTGATTGGAGGATAGGAAGTTGTGTAGATTAAAAAAGTTTTTCGATTTTTTGGGCTAAAAATATTGAAAATTTTTTGGTGGTGTGGTATTGTAGGGAGGAAGAAAATGTAGGAAACGAGGGAGAAATGTTGAAATGAACAAAAAAACGGCTGAAAGCCTTGTGGCTGTACACACACACACACACATTTTATTACTAAATAAAAAAATAAATAAATTTGAT
>USMK01000042.1 GCA_900555835.1 uncultured Clostridium sp. | reverse complement strand
GCCTCTCCGAAGCCTTCGCTCCCTCATAATCTTTAATTAAGATTTCGTACGGTTATTCCACGGCACATTCACTTTTATTTTTTATTAAATTTTCATATTGATTTAATTCTTCATTCCAGCTTGAATATTTTTCATCTTGTCTATGATCTTCTAATATATTTAAATTTTTTAAATAATTTCCAATATAGGCTGTTACTTTTTTTGCCCCATTGAAATTTAAGTGATCTCCTCCATCACGAGTATCATTTTTCCAATCTATATTTATTTTATCTTTTTCCATATTACAATCTACAAATTCTATGTTCTCTTGTTTAGCAAATGCTTTTACTGCATTATGATTTGCATATTTCCAGTTTCTTGTGCTTGGCATACTCATTATAATAAATTTTATGTTATTCTTCTTACAATATTCATTTATCATTTTTACATATATTTTATTACTTCTTGGAATTGGATTTAAATCCTCTGTATATGTCATATAATTACTGCTATCAGCTTCAAAAACTTCCGTTTTGTATTGATATCCTTTTAAATTATCTGTATATGTATAGTTTGGAGTGTTAACTAAATCATTTCCCGTTAAGCTTTTCCATCTGTTGTGATATTGTATAATTGGTAATATCTTTCCTGCTATTTCATATAAAGTATTTTCCATTGACTCTGTTCTATATATATTATTTGCCTCTAATATAATTATTTGAGGATTTTGATTTTTCAATGCTTCTTGAACATATTGAATTGATTGCACAAGTGTTTGCTCTGATGATGAGCAATCATACACTGTAAATCCATATTCTTTCCATATTTTCATTGGTATTATTGATGCATATGCTTCACTATCCCCAACAACAAGTACATCTATTGTATTTTCTTTTTCTCCTAATATTCCATTGGCATTTATGTTTTCCATTCCTGCTTCTTTTGTGTTATTTTTGGGAATCATTATAAATGATAATATTATTAGGAGAATAAAAAGTATTAATAGGAATACTGCACTTTTTATTATTTTATTTTTCATTTTATTTCCTCCTAAAATTGTGCATACATTGGGTTTACTGGTATATATCCTACTCCGTAAGCTCCAAATATTATTATTGATAATATTAATACATAATATACAGTCCATCTTATTACTATATTCTTTTTAGCTAAGCTTTGTCTTATATCTATTTTTCTTTCTTTTAATATACTTATTATAAATATTACTACTGTTGCAATTCCAACTATTATAAAGTCATGTATATCTATTCCTAAATTTAATATGTTTCCATTTATAATTGATTCAAAAGAAAAATCTGTTATCATTTTACTAAACATTTGTATTCCAGCTTTTAATCCATATGCAGCAAAGAATAATTCGCCTATACATACTAGTATTGTTGTTCTTACTATTTGCATTCCTTTATATGCAAAATTATTTGGATTTATATGTAATTTTGTTTGTAATTTCTTAACTATTGGCTCTATAATTCTTCCCATTAATATAAATACAAAATGATACATTCCAAAGAAAATATAATTCCAAGCTGATCCATGCCATATTCCATTACATATCCATACACAAAATAGTGAAATTGTGCTTGTTATAAGTGGTCCATAATAATTTCCTATCTTTTTTCTTAATTTTGTAGTTAATTTTTTACATTTATCTGTTAATGATACTGGATAATATACATAATCTCTTAGAAATGTTCCAAGTGTAATATGCCATCTAGTCCAAAATTCTGATATTGTTTTTGAGAAAAATGGTTGTTTGAAATTTTCTGGCATTTTTACTCCAAATATTTCGCTTATTCCTAATGCTATATCCATTGTTCCAGAAAAATCCATGTACAATTGCAATGTATAGAATATCATTCCTAATGCTATTACTCCTCCATCAACTTCTGAATAGTATGTAAATATATTCATTACAAATGGATTTAATCTATCTGCAATTACCATTTTTTTCATTAATCCATATAATATTCTTTTTAATCCTGATGTTAAACTTTCATATGTAACTTTTTTTCCTTCCCACAATTGATCAGCAGTATCTGAATATCTACAAATTGGTCCTTCCATTATTTGTGGGAAAAAACTTATATATAATGCCAATTTTCCAAGGTTTTTATCTGCTTTAATTTTTCCTTTATACACATCCATTATATATGATATTGCTTGTAATGTGTAAAATGAAATTCCTATTGGAATTAAATAATTTGTTATTTTTAATTGCATAGGAATATTAAGCATATTTAATAATGTATTTATATTAGTTCCTAAAAATGTTGAATATTTTAATATTATTAATATTCCTAATTGTACTAAAACTGCAAATATAACTATTTTTCTTTTTTTCTTTTCATATATTTGCTTAATTTCTTTTTTCTTATCTTTTTCAACTAATTTTAAAGCTTCTTCTTTTTCATTTTGTATTGATGTTATCCATAATCCTAAATAGTGCATTGCAAATGTAGTAAAAAGTAAATATATTATTAATTTTCCACTAATTGACCAAAAGAATATATAACTTGCAATTAGCAAAACTTTCCATCTATTCTTTTGTTTAACCATATTATATATTATTATTGTTAATGGTAAAAACAAACCAAGAAAAAATACATTCCAATATGTCATTTTATTCCTCTTCCTGTAAACGAACGATTAAATTCCATATTGCTTCTACTGAATTAAAATTTTCTGGCACTATTTCTACTGTTGGTATTTGAACATCAAATTCTTCTTCTATTTCAGCTACTAATGATATTATTGCTAATGAATCTAAATATCTTTCATCTATTAGGGTTGTACAATTTTTATAATCAACTCCTGGTTCAATTTCTTCTAAAATTTCAATTAATTTTTCCATTTCTATCTATTCCTTTCTTTTACATATTTAACTTATATGTTGGTATATTTTTTCTTATAATTTCTATTTTTTTATCTTCTTTTATTTTTATTATCATTGGTAAATCTCTACTTAAAAACAGTGATATTCCTTCTGTCATACAATATGCTCCTGTATTTTTGAATATAAAAATATCTCCTAACTGCAAGTTAGATACTGGAAACTGCTTTACTAATATATCATTTATTGTACATAAAGAGCCACATAAATTCCACTTTTCATCATCAGCATTTTTTCTTTCAGGATATACCTCACATTTTGGAATTTTCATTGCCATTGACTGACCATAATATGAAATATGATTTATTCCTCCATCTAATATTGCATATTTTTGTCCTTTGTTTATTTTTTTATCAACAACTTTTGATATATATACTCCTGAACTTGCTACTATGCTTCTTCCTAATTCCAATATTAATTTTCCTTTATATTTCATTTGATTTATTAAATTAGAAAATTCCTTCAAAAAGCTTTCTTCATCAAATTCACTATTTTGGAAATAATATACTGGAAATCCTGGTCCAAATTCTATTTCTTGTACATTAAAATTATACTCTTCTTTCAAGCTCTGTGCAAATTCATCTAATTTAATTATTTCTTTTTGTAAATTTTTTATTGATGTTTTTTGTGTTCCAGAAAAATATTGTATCCCAATTATTTCTATATTTTCATAATTTTTATAATTTTTTATTATTTCTTCTATTTCCTCTTTATTTATTCCAAATTGATTTCCGCTTGTCAACCTTAACATTAATTTTATAGGTTGCTCTTTTTTTACATTATTTAATATTTTAAATTGTTCCATTGATTCTACTGAAAAATGATTTACTTTTGGTTCATTTTTTATTGTATTTTCAATCATTTCAGCACTTTTATAAACTCCTGTTATTAATATTTTATCTTTTATTATATTTTGAGATTTACATATTTCAAATTCTCCGTGGTGAACATACTTCAAATCTATCAATATAGTTTTCTATATCTTTTATTATAAAAGTATTTGCCTTTATTGCATAACACAGCTTAATTTTAGATGGTAATTTATTTCTTAAATATGTTATTCTTTCTTTTATTGTATTTATATCAAAAACATACATTGGAGTAGGATATTTTTTAATTATTTCTTCTAATTCTTCTTTCAAAATCTCATCTCCTATATCATTTCTTTTAATTTTTTTCTATCAATTTTACCATTTTTATTCATTGGAAATTCTTCTAAATTTGTTAAAATATTAGGTAACATATATATAGGTAATATTTTTCTTAATTTTAAATTTAATTCTTGTTTTGATATATCGCCTATATAAAATGCACAAATTTTGCTTTTTTCTTCTTTATATATACAACAGGCTCTTTTTATTTCTTCTATATTTTGGATAGACTCTTCTATTTCTTCTAGTTCTATTCTATGTCCCATATGTTTTATTTGAAAATCTTTTCTTCCAGCAAAATATAAATTATTTTTTTCGTCAAAAAAGCCTAAATCACCTGTCTTGTATATTAAATCTATATATTTATCATTTAATGGATTTTGTATAAATTTTTCTTTTGTTTGCTCCATATCCTTGTAATATCCTAATGCCAATGCAGTTCCTTTTACACAAATTTCTCCAATTTCTTGTGAAGTAGTTATTTGTTCATTTTCACTATTTAATAAAAATACTTGTTCATTTTCAAAAGCTTTTCCTATTGGAATTTGTTTTTCATAATTCAATTTTTTATCCACTATATGGTATGTGCAATTACAAGTTATTTCAGTTGGTCCATATAAATTTATATATGTTGCTTGTGGTATATGGTCTATCCATGTTTTTAAATGTTTTATTGGCATTACTTCTCCACTAAACATAATTTTATTTAAACTTTGTGGTACTTTGTAGTCTAATCCATGAAATGTTGTTACCAAACATAATGCAGATACAGCCCAAATTAATGTTGTTACTTTTTTTTCACATATATAGTCTATTAATTCTGCTGGCCTTGAAAATAATTTTTTAGGTATTATAACTAATGTAGCTCCCGTTTTTAAACAAGAATATATATCTTTTACTGATACATCAAAATCAAATGGTGCTTGATTTCCAATTATATCCTTATTTGTTATTTTAAATTTTTCTGTAAATATATTTATAAAATCAATTACAGAGCGATGGCTAACCACTACTCCTTTTGGAGTTCCTGTTGAACCAGATGTAAAATTAGCATATAATGGATCTACATCTAATGCCTGCTTTCTTATTTCTTCTAATTTTTCTTCATTTATTTTTTCATTTTTTAATTCTTCTATTTCTAAAATTTTTTTATTTTTACATATTTCCTTTGCAATTTCAATATGCATTTCATCGGTTATTATAATATTTGAATCTAATTTATCTAAAATTTTTTCTAATCTTATTTTAGGTAACTCTGGATTTAATAAGCAATAAAATCCTCCTGCATATACACTTCCCCAAAAAGCCATTAATGTATTTGCACCTTTTTCCATTAAAACGGCAACAGGTTGCCTTGGCTTTATATATCTTACTAATGCAGTCCCAATCTTTTTACTTTCATTTATTAATTGATTATATGTATAATTCTTATCTTCTTCAATTATTGCTAATTGTTCTTTATTTTTTTGTTCTAAATATTCTAATACATTTTTCATTTTATCTTCCTCTTTATAGATATTGTGTATATTATAGCATATTTTATTTTTTTTGAAAGTCTTTGAGACTATTTTTTATTTTTTTCTTTCATATTCATCCTAGAATAGAATAAAAATAGCTTGTAAAAAATGTCAAAAAGTGATATAATAGTGGCACGTTAGGTGCTTTTGATTGAGCCTTTCGAATAGTTTCGGAGGCTTGATTGGTCTCTGGAAGAAGTATAAGGAGGTCAAGATTATGACTGCTACAAATGAAAAAATTAAGCTTAAATGGATTGAAAAGGGTAAACTGTATGAGAAGGAGCTAGGACGGGCTGAGTTAATGTCTTTGTTCTATGGCTTGTGTCAGGGCTTTGCTGAGGATAATGAAATTTCGAAGAAGTTATTAAATCTTATCCCTGATGTTGAGTGGATCAAGATTAACAAAGACCACAATGAAACACAAGAAGTTCCGTGCATTACCTACAAAGTAAATGATACTGTTGGTGTAATGAAAATTATTCGCCATCATAAAATCGTTTGGGCAATCTTAAATAAGTATTGTACACAAGATTAATTTTATAAGGTGATCAAACAAAAATAGGGCAAAAAAATTGCTCTATTTTTGTTTGAGTTGAAATTACTATTACAAAGAACGCAAAAAGTGTACAAAATTCTCACTTTTGTGTAGGAAAAAGTTAAGAGAAAAGTATTGATTTCTGGGTATTGTTATGGTATTATGTGAGTGATGAAAATGTAGGAAAACAGAGGAGAAAAATTATGCGAAGTTTAAAAATGGCTGAAAGCCTTGTGGCTGTACACACATACACACACTTTATTACTAAATAAAAAAATAAATAAATTTGATATAGAGAAGGCAA
>USMK01000041.1 GCA_900555835.1 uncultured Clostridium sp. | reverse complement strand
TAAAGAAACGAAAGGAATTACGCTAATTGCGTTGGTGATTACCATAGTGGTATTATTAATATTAGCAGGTGTAGCAATAGCAACATTAAATGGAAATGACAATATAATAAAAAATGCAAATACAGCAGTAGGAAAATATAATGAAAAGGTAAATGAAGAACAAAATGTATTAGACACATTAGAAGAAAAATTGAAGGAATATACAAATGGAGGAAGTAGTAATCCTAATATCCCAGAAGAACCAAAAAAAGAAATACCAATAGGAGGAGCCTTAGCAACATCAAATGTAACAATAAAACCAAGTACAGATAATCCTAACAACTTACAAATAGTAATACCAACAGGATTTGCACCAGCGGTATTACAAACAGGAACAACACAAAGTTTGCCAGGAGAAGACGGAAGTGTAAAAGGAATAATGGCAAATAATGAATGGAATAATATAACCGCAGAAGATATAAATAAAGGTATTGTTGTAGTAGATGCTAACGGAAATGAATTTGTATGGATACCAATAACAGATGCTAGCAAATTTGCAAGAGTAGCTTGGACAACTGCCGATGGATATGATGCAAGTGGAACATGGCAAAATGGAACATGTACAACGCCACACCAATTATCAGAGGAAACATCTCCAACAATTGGATGGTGGGAAGATAAAACAACCAGTGAATATACCAATATGGTAAACAGTATAACTTCTAAAAAAGGATTTTACGTAGCGAGATATGAGGCTAGTGCTAATACTGATCAAACAAAAGCACAGAGTAAAAAGGGAGAAACTCCATGGACTTCTATATTACAAACAAATGCTATCACACAATCAGCAAATTATAATTCTACATTACACTCACATTTAATGTATGGAATTGAATGGGATAGTGTACTAAACTGGTTAAATGGAAACGCAACGATTTCTTCTTCTACAAATGGACAAACAAAAACAATGGAACTAGCCGATTTACAAACTAACTCTAGTAGTTGGGGGAATTACGCTAATTCGACTGGGGATGCTACTACAAATAAAGGGGCAAAACAAACAACAGGAAAAAGTGAATATTGGAAAGCGAACAATATTTATGATTTGGCGGGGAATGTAACTGAATGGACACAAGAAAAATATTCAACCGCAACCGTTCGCGATGGTCGTGGTGGCGGTAACAATCTTAGAGGAGACGAAGGTACCGCAGCAACTCGTTTCAGCGATGATGGCAGATACACTGGCTACGACCTTGGCTTTCGTTACAGCTTTTATTTGTAGCACTGTACTCTGGTAGTGATAAAACAGAACAGATGCTTGGTAAGTTTTATAAATAAATTCAAACACAGGTAAAGCGTTTGAAACGTGCAAATGCGTTAAATCCTTTGCACAAGCAACCGGCTTGGTGCGTAGCTATATGCACTAAGTCGGTTGCATTCGCGTAGTGACCGTGGTATGCAAACAAAATGCAAGCTATGCCCTTGACAAATGGGGGGAAAATGAATTACAATAACCACATAGGATTTTTCGAGGAGGAGATTATAGAAAATGGTAGATTCAATGGATAAGATTGTTAGTTTGTGTAAAAATAGAGGATATGTGTATCCAGGTTCTGAGATTTATGGAGGACTTTCTAATACTTGGGATTATGGACCTTTGGGTGTTGAACTTAAAAATAATGTTAAGAATTTGTGGCGTAAGAAGTTTGTTCAGGAAACTAAGTATAATGTTGGTTTGGATGCGGCTATTTTAATGAATCCGCAGACTTGGGTTGCTTCTGGGCATGTTGGGGGATTTTCTGATCCTTTGATTGATTGTAAGGAGTGTAAGACTAGACATAGAGCTGATAAGTTAATTGAAGAATGGATGCATGATAATAAGTGTGAGGAAGTTGTTGATGGCTGGCCTGACGAGAAAATGATTGGATATATGAAGGAACATCATATTGCTTGCCCTAATTGTGGTAAAGAGAATTTTACTGATATAAGAAAGTTTAATTTGATGTTTAAAACATATCAAGGTGTAACTGAAGATGCTAAGTCTGAAATTTATTTAAGACCTGAAACTGCACAAGGTATTTTTGTTAATTTTAAAAATGTTTTAAGAACAACTAGAAGAAAGTTACCACTAGGAATTGCTCAAATTGGTAAGTCTTTTAGAAATGAGATAACACCAGGGAACTTTACTTTTAGAACAAGAGAGTTTGAACAAATGGAACTTGAATTTTTCTGCAAGCCAGGTACTGATTTAGAGTGGTACGAATACTGGAAAAAATATTGCAAAGAATGGCTTTTAATGCTAGGTATGAAGGAAGAAAACTTGCGTTTAAGAGAGCATAGCAAAGAGGAGCTATCTCATTATAGTGCAGGAACAACTGATATAGAATTCTTATTCCCATTTGGTTGGGGCGAACTTTGGGGTATTGCAGATAGAACTAATTTCGATTTAAAACAACATATGGAATATTCAAAAGAAGATTTCAATTATCTAGACCAAGAAACTGGCGAAAAATATATACCATATTGTATAGAGCCATCACTTGGATGTGATAGAGTAACATTAGCATTTTTATGCAATAGCTACGAGGAAGAAGAAATTGCCGAAGGAGATACAAGAATAGTGCTACACTTACATCCAGCACTAGCTCCATACAAAGCAGCTATATTGCCACTTTCAAAGAAACTAAGTGCAAAAGCCGAAGAAGTATATGCTAAATTATCTAAAACATATATGTGCGACTATGACGAAGCGGGAAGCATAGGAAAGAGATATAGAAGAGAAGACGAAATAGGAACCCCTTACTGTATAACAATTGATTTTGAAACAGAAAATGATGAATCTGTAACAATAAGAGATAGAGATACTATGGAACAAGTAAGGGTAAAAATAGACGACTTAGAGAATTGGCTAGAAGAAAAAATTCGAGTATAGTAAAGTTGACACAAGCTAAAAGATAATGTATAATGGAGATATATTTTGAAAAGGAGTGATACAAAGTGGTAAACGTAGAACGGAAATATCCACAACTTTATTTAGTCGAAATGCTAGTGAATATAACCTATGCCGAGGTTTATAGCTTGGAAGCTTTAAACAAAGTCTACAAAAGGCTTTTTCCACAAAACACGAAAATTATTGAAACTTTCGATATTGTGGCAGAGGACGTTGGCATTAAGCATCCCGAAAAGGTAAAAGAGCTTATCGCTATGCTCAAAAAAGCACATAATAAAGAAGATTATATGCTGACATTGTAGTAAGGTAAATACGTAAATCACAAAAAACGAGTCTAAATTAGGCTCGTTTTTTATTTGACTTTTTTTCAAATGGAGCAAATCACATACAAGTTACGAACTAAGTTCTCTTTCTAAAAACATTAGAAACAAAACTTAAAGAAATGAAAAATTTGATAGATAATAATGATAAATAGTAAGTTGTCGCTGAGATTAGTATTCTAATTATTAAGTAAAATAAGATAATAATTATATAAATTTGAGAGTTAGTATAATAACATAAAAATATTTAAGAACTTTGAAAAAATATAAAAATCCTTGAAAAATTCACAAAAATGTGATACTTTATATGTAAATTTGTTAAATTCTAATTTAGAAAGAGGTTCTTAAAAATGAAAAGTATAATTTCTAAATTACTTTATATGAAAGTGTTAGTGTAAAAAGTACTATTTTGGATGGAAAGTAGTAAAAAGAATGAAATCTATTAAATATGTATAAAGGAGAGTGATGAAAATGTTAAAAAATGCTATAGCATATATCTTGAGAAAGAGGAGTAGAACAGTTATTATATTTATTATTTTAACAATAGTTCTTTCATGCTTATACTCATGTTTAAACATAATGAAATCAACAATCAACTTAGAAAATAATTTATATAAGTTATCAAATACATCTTTATCAATAACACAAAACAACAATGAGAACTTTAAAATACATCAATTTAAAGAAATAGAAAATATAAAAGAGATAAAAGAAATAATTCCACAATATGATGGACTAGCAAAATCTACAAATATCAAAGCAGTAGAAGGAATGCAAATGATCGAAAGAGACGATATGCCAGAAGAATTTAGAAATATATTTTCAATAGAAGCCACAAATAATACTGGAAAGGACAATTTATTTAATAGTGGAGTTTTTACTCTTATAAAAGGTAGACATATTGAAAAAGATGACAGAAAAAAAATTATTATACATGAAGAACTGGCACAAAAAAATAATTTAGGATTAAATGATAAAATTCGTCTTGAACTATTTGATTTAAACAATAATGCAATAAAAACAGAATATGAATTTGAGATTATTGGGATTTTTTCTGGGAAAAAACAAGAAAAATACACAGGAATGACATCAGACTTTAGTGAAAATATGGTATTTATCGATTATGAATCAAGCCAAACAGCATTAAACAACGCAGAAAACAATAAAGTTGTAAATAAACTTGAAATATTTTCAGATAGTTCAAAGGATACAAATATAGTATTAAATAAAATTAAAGGAATAAAAATTGATTGGTCAAAATTCAATATTGAAAAAGATGATGATGTATATGAAGAAACTTTAGAATCTGTAGAAGGGATAAAACATATAATAAAGGTTATGACATATTTAATTATGACAGGAGGAATAATAGTTTTATCATTAATATTAATTTTATGGCTAAGGGAAAGAATTTATGAAATAGGAATATTATTATCAATAGGAATAAGTAAAGCAAAAATTATAGCTCAATTTACATTTGAGTTAATATTTATATCACTACCATCTATAGTAGCATCTTTATTTTTAGGAAATGTGATATTAAATCAAATAATAGGTGGATTTATCAATTCTGATAATTCGACAATAATTATTAATAATCTACTAAAAAATGACAATTTAATATCAAATATTACAATATTTTTACAAAGTTATGGAATATTAATAGGAATTATTGTTTTATCAGTTATTATTGCAAGTGCAATGATATTAGTAAAAAAACCAAAAGAAATATTATCAAAGATAAGTTAGGAGATTGCAATGGATATATTAGAAATAAAAAATGTAACATATAATTATTCAAATTCAAAAGAGAAGATTTTGTCATCAGTAAATCAAAAGTTTGAACTTGGACAATTTTATGCAATAATAGGAAAATCAGGAGCAGGGAAGTCAACATTACTTTCATTATTAGCAGGACTAGACAAACCACAAAAAGGTCAAATTCTATTCAAAGATGAGGATATAGAGAGCAAAGGGTATAGTAATCATAGAAAAAACAATATAACATTAGTTTTTCAAAATTATAATTTAATTGATTATTTAACACCAATAGAAAATGTTAGATTAGTAAATAAAAAGGCATCAGAAGATATTTTGTTAAAATTAGGACTTGATAAAAGTCAGATAAATAGAAATGTAATGAAACTATCTGGTGGTCAACAGCAAAGAGTAGCCATAGCAAGAGCATTAGCATCAGAAGCACCAATAATTCTAGCTGACGAACCTACAGGAAATCTTGATAGTGACACTGCAGGAGAAATAATAGAAATATTAAAAAAATTGGCTAAAGAGAGAAATAAATGTGTAATAGTTGTAACACATAGTAAGGAAGTTGCAAATTCTGCTGATATTATTTTAGAATTAAGTGACAAAAAATTAAGAAAGATAAGTAAAATTAATTAGGGGGTATATTGATGATAAAAAATGCTTTTGCATATGTAACAAGAAAAAGTTTAAAATCAATAATAATATTATTAGTTATTATGGCTATGTCAACACTTAGTCTGATTAGCTTGGCAATTAAAGATGCTACTAATAGAGCTTCAGAAGAAACTTTTAAAAATATAACAAATAGTTTTTCTATGGAAATAAATAGAAGAACTAATCTTGGAACACCTAGAGGTGGAGGAAATATAAAAGGAAAAGACATAAAAAAAATAGCTGAATCTGAAGATATTTCCTCTTTTGTAAAGAGAATAAATAGTGTAGCTGATTTGGTAGATAATGATATTATAGAAACTAAAAAAACAATTGCAAATCAATCACCAGAAAGAGCAGAAAATTTTAAAAGAACAGTTATGCTAACAGGAGTTAATGATTCATCAAAAGAAAATAAATTTGTGTCAGGAGCTTACAAATTAATAGAAGGAGAACATTTGGGAAAAAATGACAAAAGTAAGATTTTAATACATAAAGATTTAGCTGAAAAAAACAATTTGAAAATTGGAGATAAAATAAAAATTAAGTCCAATTTATTTGATGCAGATAATGAAAAAGGAGCAAATGAAACACTAGAAGTAGAAATAAAAGGAATTTTTGATGGCCACAATAAAAGTAGTGTAACTTCTGCACAAGAACTTTACGAAAATACATTAATAACAGATTTAGATACAGCTGCAAAAGTTTATGGAAACACAGAAGATACTGCAGTATATCAAGATGCAACATTTTTTGTAAAAGGTGATAAAAATTTGGATCAAGTCATTAAAAATATTAAAAAACTTGATATAAATTGGAAACAATACAATTTAATTAAAAGTTCAACAAATTATCCAGCACTACAACAATCAATATCTGGTATATATTCAATAGCAAACAAATTATTTGCTGCTTCATTAATATTTGCAGGTATTACAGTTTCATTATTATTACTTTTATGGATGAATGCTAGAAAAAAAGAAATAGCAATTTTTCTATCATTAGGAATATCAAAATTGAAAATTTTCGGACAATTTGTTGTTGAATTAGTATTTATATCTATCCCTGCTTATATAGGCTCATATTTCTTAGCACTTTATACAGGAAACATGATAGGAAATAATATATTAAATAAAGTCACTGGAAACATAGCTAAACAAATAGCAAAGCAATCAGCATCTAGTGGACTTGGTGGAGGAGCAGAAGTAGACGGCTTTAATAAAACTCTAACAAGCCTAGATATTAATATATTACCAAAATCAATAATATATGTAATTTTATTTATGTCTTTGGTACTTATAATATCTTTAGTGTTATCATCTATAAGTAGTTTAAAAAAGAACCCAAAGGAATTGTTAATCGATACAAAGTAGATGACTAGTTTACAGATAATTAAATAATAAATAGAGTAAAAGCTAATAAGGATTTAGGTATGAATAAAGAAGAAATAATAAAATATTGTTTAACATTAGAAAATACATATAAGGATTGTCCTTTTCCAGATGATTTTGAATCTGTAACGATGAAACATTGTAAAGATAAAAAATGGTTTGCATTATTAATGAATGTAAATAATAAGTTATACCTTAATGTTAAGACAGATCCAAATTATTCTGATATATTGAGAAATACTTATGATTATATAATACCTGCTTATCACATGAATAAGGAACATTGGAATACAATTATTATAGATGAAAAGGTGGACGAGGATTTAGTAAAAGAATTGATAGAACAAAGTTATCAATTGACAAAGTAAAGATAAATGCAAATAGTAATTTGTATAAGAAATTATATTAGTAAATGAAATAAATTTAATAAAA
>USMK01000040.1 GCA_900555835.1 uncultured Clostridium sp. | reverse complement strand
CGAGGCTAGTGCTAATAGTGATTCAAGCAAAGCACAAAGTAAAAGAGGAGCAACAACTTGGACTAGGATATTACAAACAGATGCAATAACAAAATCAGCTAATTACAATTCTGCATTGCACTCACACTTAATGTATGGAATAGAATGGGATAGTATACTAAACTGGTTAAAGGGGAATGCAGTTATTTCTTCTTCTACAAGTGGACAAACAAAAACAATGGAACTAGGCGATTTGCAAACCAACTCTTGTAGTTGGGGGAACTACTCCAACTCTACTGGAAATGCAGTTACAAATAGTGGTTCACTACAAACCACCGGAACAAGTGAATATTGGAAAGCAAACAATATTTACGACCTAGCTGGTAACGTATGGGAATGGACACAAGAAAAATGGTCAACAATTACCTATTATCGTGCTGTTCGTTGTGGCTATTACGCCTGCAATGGAGACGATTTTCCGGCAGCTCGTCGTGACAGCAGGGATGTGGGAGATACCATCATCATCTACGTCATTGGTTTCCGTCCAAGCTTTTACTTGTAGCACTGTACTCTGGTAGCGATGAACCAGAACAGATGCTTGGTAAGTTTTATATCACAGACAGTCTTTTATTGACTGTCTGTTTTTTGTGCTAAATCTCGTAATAATAGCTGGTTCATAAGCATATATTAGAGTAAAACATAAGAGGAGGTACTGTTATGGAGAGAACCATAAGCGCAGAGGAACGTATTAGAAGAGCGGAGGAAATTTATGCTAAGAGGAAAAATTTGAGCCAAGATACAGGTTCTGCTTATGCTAGGGTTAATGTGGGAGAGAAGAGAAGGGTAACACCTGTTAGGAAAATGATAATTCAGATTTGTGTTTGTGCAATTATTTATGCTGGGTTTTATGTGGTTAAAAGCGAGAATTATATGTTTTCTGGTGAGTTGATAAATAGAATAAAGTCTGTTTTGGAGTATGATATTAGTTTTCAAAATCTTAGTAATAATGTGATAAATTATATAAATCAGATACAAAATCCGAATGCGGAAATTCCAGAGGAGAATAAGCTTGATAATACTGATAATAAATTGGAAGAGGGACTTACGGAAGGGGTTTCGACTGAGAGTGTACAAACAGAAACTTTGGGCGTAACAGAGGAAAATCCGGAATATACAGTTGAGACTAGTAGTATAAGCCAGGAGGAGATTGATGCAAATTATATAAAAGAAAATGTTTCTATTATAAAGCCATTATCAGGTACAATAACTTCAAGGTTTGGGAGCAGAAATCCAACTGTTTCAACTGTCCCTAAATATCATACTGGGATAGATATTGCTGCAAATACGGGGACGAAAATAATTGCTGCAATGGAGGGGAAGGTTGTTCAGGTTTCTAGTCAGGGTGATTATGGAAATCATGTTAAAATTCAAAATGGAGAGGTTACTACAATGTACGCACATTGTAGTAAAATATATGTAAATGAAGGAGACAAAATAAACCAAGGGCAAGAAATTGCAGAGGTTGGTGCTACTCGGAAATGTAACTGGTCCGCATTTGCATTTTGAGATAAAGAGAAATAACAATTTAGTAGATCCAGATTATATATTAGATTTTTAGAAGAGGAGTAAAGGATGCAAATTAAAGTAAGTTTACAAATATTTATTTTTATAATAATATTTTATCTAACCAAGCAAATCGAAGTGTATGCAATACTTATGCTACTGGCCTTTTTGCACGAATGTGGACATTTGCTAGCTGGTTTATTGTTAAAATTAAAACCAAAGGAATTAGAAATAAATCCATTTGGAGTTGCAATAATTTTTGAAGAATTTGGTTGCAAAGATAATAAATTTGAAATGAAAAAAATTCTAATTGCATTAGCAGGACCACTTACAAACCTTGTAATAATGCTAATTGTAATGTTTTTCGATTTTGGATTTACACAAATAACACGCGAAATTATTATATATGCCAATCTTTTAATAATACTATTCAACATTCTTCCAATATATCCACTAGATGGTGGAAGGATAGTAAAAGGAATATTATACATAGCCAAAGGCTCAATATTCTCAGATTACATAACAAATCAAATAGCCAACATAGGTGCAATAATGCTAACATTTGCTGGAAGCATAGCAATATATTATTTTAAAAACATAGCCATTTTCTTAATGTTAGTTTATCTCTGGGCAATAATAATCAAAGAAAATAAAAAATACAACCTAAAAACCAGAGTAGAAAAAATCATTAAAAATGCTTGATTTTGGTGGAAAGGTGTGGTAAAATAATTGGGTATGTAGATAGCAAACGGCTATTTACTCTCTTACTTATGTGCTACAAAGGACATAGGTTATAATCCAAAAGGGAGGTGAACGGAATGAATAATTATGAAAGTGTTATTATTATTAATCCGTCTGTTGATGAGCAAGGAATGAAAGCTCTTATTGCTAAATTTTCAGATTTGATTAATGCCAATGGTAAGCTTGAAACAGTTGAAGAACTAGGAAAGAAAAAATTAGCTTATGAAATTAAGAAAAATTCAGAAGGCATTTATGTAGTTCTAACTTTTGAAGCTAAACCAGAATTTATAGTAGAACTTGAAAGAGTTTTCAGAATAACTGATGAAGTAATAAAATTCATAGTTGTAAGAAGTTAGGTTTGTGTTATCTTAAAAATACTAAGAAAGGCGCGATAATATGAACAAAGTAATTTTAATGGGACGTTTAACAAGAGATCCAGAAGTAAGGTATACACAAACTAATAATACCTTAGTTGCTTCTTTTAGTCTAGCAGTAAATAGAAGATTTGTAAGACCAGGAGAAGAAAGACAAGCAGATTTTATAAACATAGTTGCTTGGAGTAAATTAGGAGAATTTTGCAGTAAATACTTTAAAAAAGGTCAACAAGTTGGAATTATTGGAAGAATCCAAACAAGAACTTGGGAAGACGAAAATAATGTTAAACGTTATGTAACAGAGGTAGTTGCAGAAGAAGCATATTTTGCTGATAGTAAAAGAGATGGAGTAGGAGATGCAGGTAGTTTTGAAAATACTTTTGGAACAAGTGTAGCTTCTGCTAATCCAGAATTTACAGTAGCTTCTGATGATGATTTACCATTCTAATTTTTAAAGAAATGGGGGGAAAATAAAATGGCAGATAGAAAACCAAATAATAGAAAGAACAGAAATGCCAATGGTGACGAAGATTTCAATCCTAGATTTAGAAAAGTAAGAAAAAAGGTATGTCCTTTATGTAGCGATAAAAATCTAGTATTAGATTACAAAAATGGTGACCAATTAAGAAAATACATCAATGATAAAGGTAAGATATTACCAAGAAGAGCGACAGGTGCTTGTGCAAAACATCAAAGAACAATAACATTAGCAGTAAAAAGAGCAAGACATATTGCAGTATTACCATTTAGCCAAAATTAATAAAAAAGCTATGATTAGTTTAAAACTAAATCATAGCTTTTTTTGTACGAAATTAGAAAATTTCGTTTTTCAAATCTTGGATAACTCCATCCAAGAATACATCATCATCTTCAAATTGTGCTGGATTGCAAGTCAATTCGAAAATCCGATTAGCCAGAGACTCAGATAGTAAATCTTTTGACTCTAAATACAGTTCTTCTCCAACAATGGAGTTTGAGTGAGTAAGTTGCTGTAACAAGAATAAAATTTTTTTCAACTTGTAGTTTAAAATTGCCATAAACTTTCACTCCTTTGTAATTAAGATAATTTAATTATACCCTATTATATTATATTCGTCAAATTTATAAATATGTGATATAATTACAAGAAATATTCACAATATAGACACAAAGGAGAATTATAATATTAAAAGTGAAAAGGAGAGGAATATTATGAATGATATAACAGTCCTTGTTGTAGATGATGAATCAAGAATGAGAAAACTTATTAAAGACTTCTTGCAACAAAAGAATTATAATATTTTGGAAGCCGAAGATGGAGAAAAGGCAATTAAAGTTTTTGAACAAGAAAAAGAAAAAATAAAGCTAATTTTATTAGATGTAATGATGCCTAAATTAGATGGCTGGTCTGTATTAAGACAAATTCGCCAAACTTCAAAAGTTCCGATAATAATGCTAACAGCAAGAGGAGAGGAACAAGACGAATTGTTTGGATTTGAACTTGGTGTTGACGAATATATTGCTAAACCATTCAGTCCTAAAATATTGGTTGCAAGAGTTGAGGCTATAATAAAAAGAGTATATGGACAAGAAGAAAATGAGAAAAAGGAAATAGGCGGAATTTCAATAGATACAGAGGGAAGAACAGTAAGTGTAGATGGTAAAGAGGTAGAGTTAAGTCTTAGAGAATATGAACTTCTAAAATATTTAATGGATAACGAAAATATTGCATTATCAAGAGATAAAATACTAAATAATGTATGGAATTATGACTATTATGGAGATTCTCGTACAATAGATAGTCATATTAAGAAAATCAGACATAAATTAGGCAAAAAGGGAAAATATATAAAAACAATAAGAGGAATAGGCTATAAGTTTGAAATTAAATAAAAGGGGAAACTATAAAATGAAATTACCAAAAGCACTAAAATCTATACGAATGAAGCTGTTTGTAACATTAACTGTTGTTGTAATAATAATAGTTTTCTTCTTAATTTTTATAAATAGCATAGTATTAGAATCATATTATTTATATTCAAAAATAAACACATTGCTAAGTGTTTATTCAAATGTAAATAATTATTATGTTTATCAGTCTGATACATCAAGCATTGAGGCTGATTTGGAGAAAATTGCTATAAATAATAATTTTGATATAGTAATAAAAACCAACGAAGATATTAGTATATATTCTTCAAATAAGAATTTCCTTGAAACATTGGGACAAATTAACTCATTGGAAAAAGATAATAGTAATATAATCTATTCAAAAGGAAAGGCTCAAATAAGAACTGTTCAAGATACAAGAACCTCTATAAAAATAATACTATTAACTGCTCAATTAGATAATGACTATAAATTATATATAAGAATGTCTGTGGCTTCAATTCAAGATAGTGTAAAAATTTCAAATAATTTGCTATTTTTAATAGGAACTGTGACTGTAATTATTGGAGGAATTGTTGTTCTAATTGTATCTAATAAATATACAAAACCAATTCTGGAATTAAACAATATTGCAAGAAGAATGGCAAACCTAGATTTTAGCAAAAAATATCAAGAATCTGGTTCAGACGACGAAATAAATAATTTGGGAAAAAGCATAAACATAGTGTCTGAAAAGCTAGAACGAACAATAAAAGAACTAAGAAAAACAAACATAGAACTAGAAAGAGATATAGAGCAAAAATCAAAAATAGATGAAATGAGAAAACAATTTATATCAGATGTATCTCACGAACTAAAAACACCAATTGCCCTAATTCAAGGATATGCAGAAGGCTTGGCTGAAAATGTTACAACAGACGAGGAAAGCAGGAAATTCTATGTAGAGGTAATTCAAGACGAAGCAAACAAAATGGACAAATTGGTAAAACAGTTGTTAGAACTTATGAAATTAGAGTATGGAAAAAGAGAGTTTAACAATACGAAATTCGATATAACCGAACTAATTGGAGAAGTGCTAAGAAAAACAACTGTAATGCGCGAAAATCAAAACATAGAAGTGAAATACAAACCTACTGAGCCAATATATGTATATGCAGATGACTTTTTTATAGAGCAGGTTGTAACAAACTATATTACAAATGCAATTAAACATGTAGACGAGGTAAATGGAAACAAATATATAGAAGTAAGAGTTGAAAAACAAGATAAAAAAGTAAGAATAAATGTATATAACACAGGAGAAAAAATATCAGAAGAAGATTTAAATAGAATTTGGAAAAGATTTTATAAAATAGACTCATCAAGAAATAGAGAAAAAGGTGGTTCTGGAATAGGACTTTCACTTGTAAAAGCAATAATGAACAACTACAACAACGGCTTTGGTGCCTACAACAAAGACGATGGAGTAGAATTCTTTTTCGAACTTGATACTTATCCAGAAGATGAAGAATAGCAGAGTTTATAGTAAAAAACAACACTATATGGAAAATTATAGTGTTGTTTTTATTATTTTGATTTGATATAATGTGGAAAAGAATAAAGCACAAAAGAAAGGGAATAATTATGTCAAAATACGTTTGTAGTATATGTGGATATATATATGATGAAGAAAAAGAAAATAGAAAAATGGGAGAACTAGGAGATTCTTGGAGTTGCCCAATGTGTGGAGTGCAAAAGAGCTTGTTTGATGAGTTAGTTGTAGAAAAAATAAAAAAGACCAATACGTCAATATTAGTGGACAAAAATAATCCTGCAATAGAAAAAATAGAAAACAAATGCAATAATTGTGGAGCTTGCGTAGAGGCTTGCGAGAAACTAGAAGGAATACATAAAAAAGAAGAAAAACAAATAATTTGCGTATATTGCGGACAATGTGTACAAGCTTGTAAAATGGATGCTTTAATTCCTAAAAGAGAAGCCGAAAAGCTAGAAAAAGCAAAAAAAGAAGGAAAAGTTTGTATAGCATATATGGCACCCGCAGTTAGAGTAGCAATAGGTGAAGCATTTGGAATGGAATATGGAACATTTGCCCAAGGAAAACTAGTTTCTGCATTAAAACAAATTGGATTTGAATATGTTTTTGATGTAACATTTGGAGCAGATTTAACCGTAATGGAAGAAGCTAGTGAACTAATAAAAAGACTAGATCAAAATCAAAATCTACCTATGTTTACAAGCTGTTGCCCATCTTGGGTAAAATATGCAGAAATATTCTATCCAGAAATTATGAATCATTTATCAACTTGCAAAAGTCCTATTGGAATGCAAGGACAAATGGTAAAGAATTATTTTTGTGAGAAGAATAATTTAGAAAAAAATAATGTATACACAGTTGCTATAACACCTTGTACAGCCAAGAAATACGAAATACAAAAAGATGATGGAACAGATTTAGTGCTTACAGTTACAGAAATTATAGAAATTATAAAAAACAGAAAAATTGATTTTAAAAATCTTCCAGATAGCGAATTTGATAAAATCTTAGGAGAAGGAAGCGGAGCAGGTATGATTTTTGGAAGTACCGGAGGGGTAATGGAAGCAACACTACGAACTGCATACTATTTGCTAACAAATACGGACCTAGAAAAAGATAAAATAGAATTTAAAGCAGTTCGTGGAACGAAAAATGTAAGAGAAGCAGAAATAAAAATAAAAGACACAACCCTAAAAGTAGCCATAATACACAAAATGGCAGATGCAAAAAAAATCCTAGAAGAAGTAAAAAACGGAACATCAAAATATCATTTCATAGAAGTAATGAACTGCGAAGGAGGCTGTATAGGCGGAGGTGGACAGCCAAAACTAGACGAAACCAAAGCACAAGAACTAAAACAAAAAAGAATGCAAGCACTATACCAAAAAGATAAACAAGACCAAATCCGTTGCAGTTACCAGAACCCAGAAATAACAGCCCTATACCAAGACTACCTAGGGCATCCACTAAGTGGCAAAGCGAAGGAATTGCTTCATAGGGGACGTTTCCTTTTGAGTCAAAATGACTCATTGGGGACACATCT
>USMK01000039.1 GCA_900555835.1 uncultured Clostridium sp. | reverse complement strand
CTGTGAAACCGTCCATCAGGTCGGTCTCTTCCATTCCCTTTGAGGCGTGCTTGTCCTTAGCCAGCTCCAATCCGAGATGAGATGGCTTACACACAGTCTTGCCCTTGTACGACATTTCGTATGTGGGCTGTCCCTTGTCTGTGAGCGAGAAGGTAAGCGACACATTGCCGTTGGGCGACTTTACGGTCTGGGCTGCTGCCATCATAGGCAACAGCGCAGCCAGCATTGTATATTTTTTCAGCATTTTCTTTATTAACATCTTTTTTATATTGTTCAGACTGTTTTTTAGCCTTTAATTTACTCATATTTTCGTTATTAGCTTCTACAGCTAATTTTTTTGGAAATAAAAAATTACGTGCATAACCATCACTTGCATTTATTATTTCATCTTTTTTTCCTACCCCTTTTATATCTTGTGTCAATATTACTTTCATAAATAATCTCCTTTCTATTCAGAAAAATATTCATTTATTTGTGCTATTAATTCTTGTTTTGCTTCTTCTATTGTCATTCCCTCTATTTGTGCTCCAGCCACTGTAATGTGACCACCGCCACCTAATTTTTCTAATATTAATTGTACGTTTATATCTCCTATTGAACGTCCACTAACACATATTTTGTCGCCTTGTTTTCCTAATACAAATGATGCTGTTATATCACTTATTGTTAATAATTCATCAGCTGCTTTTGCACATATTAATCCTGCATTTTTATTTTGGTCTTGATACATAGCAATACCAATTGTTCCATTTATCAGTTCTGTATTTTTTACAATATCAGCTATTATGTTGTAGTTTTCTAAATCCATTTGGAATATTTTTTTTACTTTTATTATATCTACACCCAATTTTCTTAAATAAGCAGCAGCTTCAAATGTCCTTACTCCTGTTTTGAATGTAAAATCTTTTGTATCTACCATTATTCCTCCATATAAACCTTCTACTTCATAATTTGTTAATTTTACTTCTTCTTTTGCATATTGTAAAATTTCTATAACAAGTTCTGAGGCAGAAGATGCATATACTTCATGAAATACAAGTGATACATTATTAATTGCATCTGTGCTTTTTCTATGATGGTCTATTATAACAATTTTTTCAGTTTCATCTAATAATTCTGGTACCTCAACATAATTTCTTTTATGAGTATCTACTACAATAAGCAATGTTTCTGCACTAATTTTTGCCATAGCTTCATTTTTATCTATTATTGCTGTTTGATATTCTTCATCGCTTTTTAAGTTTTCCATAAAACTTGCAAGAGTTATATCAGAAGTTTGACTTATTATATATGCTTCCTTCCCTAGTGTTTTTGCAAGTCTGTACATTCCAAGACTTGCCCCCATAGAATCTATATCTCCATTAACATGTCCCATAATCATTATATTTTTTGCATCAGTCATTAGTTCTTCTAATGCATTAGCAATTGTTCTAGCTTTTACCTTAGTTCTTTTTTCAACTTCTTGTGATCGTCCACCAAAAAATACATAGTTTCCTTCCTTTTTTAATACAGCTTGGTCTCCGCCTCTTCCCAAAGCTATATCCATGGCTGATAATGCAGATTTATATTTTTCAATATTTGTTTCGCCTTCGTCAGAAACCGCAATGCTTAATGTAATTGTCATTTTTTCGTTTGCTCTAATTTCTTTTATGGTATCTAAAATATTAAATTTTTCATTTTCTATTTGTTCTAGATATTTCTTTTCAAATATAAATACAAATGTATCTCTATCTTTTTTTATTGCTAATCCATTTATTTTTCCTGTCCAATCATATATTTGTTTTTCAACAGCTGCTATTACTTGTGGAATTTCTTGTTCAGACATTCTTTGTGCTAATTCTTCATAATTATCTATCACAACAATCCCAACACAGGTTTTAGAATCCTCATATTTTTTTGAAATCTCATTTTCATAAGTATTGTCTATAAAATATAATGTTGTTGTATATATTTTTTCGCCTTGTTTATTTTCTTTATTTTTTACATATTGACCTATTACTTTATATGTCTTATCTTGAATCTCCAACCTTTTTTCAATTGTTTTTGCACCATCATTTATAATTTGTTGTTTAACTTCCTTTATAATATCTTCTAGATAAGTATTTATATTGATATTTATAAATTCCTTAACAAATTTGTTGTTTTTCCATACTATATTTCCATCTGTTTCTAGTATGATAAGTGGAAATGGTGAATTTATCAATGTGCTTTTAGCAGCAGAATCCACATCAAAAGTCAATTCTTGAATATGTTTAAAAAATTCATCCTTTTTTCTTCCATTTGCCCAGAAAGTATACATTAACAAAATAATATATGATAATGTAGCTGGAATTATAAAATTATGTTCATATATACATAGTACTATCAATAACACTAATATTATAACTAGATATATTTTTGTTTTAGATGTTATTTTATCTAAAATTTTTCTTGTATTTGACATATTTTCTCTCCTTTTCTTCCACATATATTGTATATGCTTAAAAAATAAAAGTCAAGCTGATATATATTTTGCTTTTATTTTCTTAATCTTTATTCCTTTTTCCATAAACATTATCTCGTGTTCTGTTAATACATTTTCTTCCGTTTTATCTGTATGTAAGTTTTCTGTTTTGTAATATATGTCAAATCCACTTTCTTCAAAATATCTTAATGTGGCTATATATAAATCTGTATCGTCTGTTTTGAAATGAATTTCTCCATTATTTTTTAGGAAATTTTTATATAACTCCAATTGTTTTGGATGTGTTAATCGCCTTTTATTATGCTTAGCTCTTGGCCAAGGATTGCAAAAGTTTATGTATATTCTATCTATTTCGTCATTTTCTCCTAAAATATTAGATATTTGCTCTATATTATAAGCTGTTAGAAGTACATTATCCACATTTTGTTGTTCCTTTGTGTATATTTCTTCTATATTTCTTCTAGCATACCCTAAAACATCACTTTTTATATCTATTGCAATATAATTTATATCTGGATTTTTAGCTGCAATTTCAGATATAAACACTCCCTTGCCACATCCTAATTCTAAATGAATTGGATTATTTTTAGCAAATTGCTCTTTCCAATGATTTTTTAGTTCAACTGGATTTTTTATAAAATACTTACATTCTTCAAGTTCAGGTCTAGCCCACTTTTTTCTTCTAATTCTCATAATTATTCTCCATTTTTCCACATTCGCTAGTATTTTAGTATACCATAAAATTAGCTAAAAAGCAAGAAAAACGACCTGTTTTCAGGCCGTTTCTCTCTTTTATTCTGCCATTGGAACTGTTTCTTCGTTGCCATCTGATTCTGTTTCTTCTGTATTGATATGCAAGTTTTTGTATTGTTGCATTCCTGTTCCAGCTGGTATTAATTTTCCTATGATTACATTTTCTTTTAATCCTAATAATGGATCTACTTTTCCTTTTATTGCTGCATCTGTCAATACTCTTGTTGTTTCTTGGAATGATGCTGCTGATAGGAAACTTTCTGTTGCAAGAGATGCTTTTGTAATTCCTAGTAGAACTCTCTTTCCTTTTGCTGGTTTCTTTCCTTCCGCAATTAGTTCTTTGTTTTCGTCTTCAAACTCATACATATCAACTAATGCTCCTGGGAACATCTTAGAATCTCCACTATCTTCAACTCTTACCTTTTTAAGCATTTGTCTACCAATTACTTCAATGTGCTTATCGTTGATATCAACACCTTGGTTTCTATATACTTTTTGTACTTCTGAAACTAGGTATTCATAAACACCTTGTGGCCCTTTTATTGCAAGAATATCATTTGGATTTATTGAACCTTCTGTAATCGGATCTCCTGCTTCTATATAATCACCTTGTTTTACTTTTAGTTTTGAACCAAAGCTTATGGTATAGACTTTTGCATCTCCATCACCTGTAATTGTTACTTCTTTTCTCTTCTTGTCGTCCGCAATAGATACTGTACCTGCAATTTCAGAGATTACAGCTAACCCCTTAGGTTTTCTAGCTTCAAACAATTCTTCAACTCTTGGAAGACCTTGTGTAATATCTCCACCAGCTACACCACCAGTATGGAATGTTCTCATTGTTAGCTGGGTACCAGGCTCACCAATTGACTGAGCAGCTACTATACCAACAGCTTCACCAATTTTAACTTCTTTTCTTGTTGCAAGTCCCATTCCATAACATTTACAGCATACACCGTGTTTTGATCTACAAGCTAAGCTTGAACGAACCTCTACTTTTGTTATTCCAGCCTCTACTATTTTGCTTGCTAAATCATCTGTTAATAATACATCTGTATCTGCAATTACTTCTCCTGTTTCTGGATGTACAACAGGATGTAATAAATATCTACCAACAAGTCTTTCTTGTAATGGTTCTATTATTTGGTTTCCATCTTTAATATCTGTTATTTCAATTCCTTCTGTTGTTCCGCAATCTTCTTCTCTTACGATTATGTCTTGGCTTACATCTACAAGTCTTCTTGTTAAGTATCCTGAATCGGCTGTTCTTAATGCAGTATCAGCAAGACCTTTTCTAGCACCGTGTGAAGAAATAAAGTATTCTAGAACATCTAGACCTTCACGGAAGCAAGATTTAATAGGAATTTCAACAGCTTTACCAGAAGTATTAGCCATAAGACCACGCATACCTGCAATTTGTCTTAACTGGTTCATATTTCCGTCTAGCTCCTGATTGAGCCATCATATAAATTGGGTTTAATTCACTGAAATTATCTTTCATGGCTTCTGTAACTTCATCTGTTACACCTTCCCAAACTTTGATTACTTCGTTGTAACGTTCTTCTTCTGTTATTAAACCACGTTTATATTGTTTTAATATTTCGTCTTTCTTCTTTTCTGCTTCTTCTAATATTTTCTTTTTAGCTTCTGGAACGGCAACATCAGCAACAGACACTGTTATAGCACCTTTGGTTGAATATTTGTAACCAGTTGCTTTTATATAATCTAGAACTTCTGCTGTTACAGATAATCCATTTGCATTTATACATTTTGCAATTATTGTTCCTAAGTTTTTCTTTATAACAGGGAATTCAATTTCTAGTTTAAATTCATTTTCAGGTTTTGTTCTATCTACAAATCCTAAGTTTTGTGGAATTCCTTCATTATAAATCAATCTTCCTACTGTTGTTTCTATTGTTCCATGTCTTTCATTTCCTTCGCTGTCTTTCTTATGCATTCTTATTTTTACTTTTGCATGTAATCCAACATCTCCGTTTTGATATGCCATTAAAGCTTCGTCTGAATCTTTAAAGTACATACCTTCACCTTTTTCACCATCAATTTGCATTGTTAAATAATAACTTCCAAGTATCATATCCTGTGTTGGTACTGTTACTGGCTTACCATCTTGTGGTTTTAATAGGTTATTTACAGATAACATTAAGTATCTTGCTTCTGCTTGTGCTTCTGGTGATAATGGAACGTGAATAGCCATTTGGTCACCATCAAAGTCAGCATTGAATGCTGTACATACTAATGGGTGTAATTTTATTGCTCTACCTTCTACTAATATTGGTTGGAATGCTTGAATTCCAAGTCTATGTAGTGTTGGAGCACGGTTTAACATTACTGGATGGTCTTTTATTACATCTTCTAATATATCCCATACTTCTGGTTTTAATTTTTCTACCATTCTTTTTGCATTTTTTATGTTATGTGCAATTCCTCTGCTTACTAATTCTTTCATTACAAATGGTTTGAATAATTCTACTGCCATTTCTTTTGGTAGACCACATTGATATATTTTTAGTTCTGGTCCTACAACTATAACAGAACGACCTGAATAATCAACTCTCTTACCTAGTAAGTTTTGACGGAATCTACCTTGTTTTCCTTTAAGCATATCTGATAATGATTTTAAAGGTCTATTTCCAGCACCTGTTACAGGTCTTCCTTTTCTTCCATTATCAATTAATGCATCTACAGATTCTTGTAACATTCTCTTTTCATTTCTTACTATAATTTCTGGAGCACCAAGCTCTAATAATCTTTTTAATCTGTTATTTCTGTTTATTACTCTTCTATATAAATCGTTTAAGTCTGATGTAGCAAATCTACCACCATCTAATTGAACCATAGGTCTTAATTCAGGTGGAAGTACAGGAACGACATTCATAATCATCCATTCTGGTTTGTTTCCAGATAATCTAAAGCTTTCTACTGTATCCAATCTTTTTGCTATTTTAGCTTTCTTTTGCTCAGAAGCTTTTACTAATTCTTTTTTTAGTTTTTCTGATAATTTTTCAATATCTAATTCTGCTAGTAATTTTCTTATGGCTTCAGCTCCCATTTCAGCTTTGAATGATCCTCTACCATATTTTTCTACTGCATCATGATATTCTTTTTCATTTATTATTTGGCATTTTAATAATCCAGATGTTCCTTTATCTGTAACTATATATGATGCAAAATAAATAACTTTCTCTAATTCTCTTGGTGAGATATCTAATAATAATGCAATTCTACTTGGTATTCCTTTGAAGTACCAAATATGAGCAACTGGTGCAGCAAGTTCGATGTGTCCCATTCTTTCACGTCTTACTTTTGCTTTAGTTACTTCAACACCGCATCTATCGCAGACAATACCTTTATATCTTACTCTTTTATATTTACCACAATGACATTCCCAGTCTTTTGTTGGTCCAAATATTCTTTCACAAAATAAACCATCTTTTTCTGGTTTTAATGTTCTATAGTTTATAGTCTCTGGTTTTTTTACTTCTCCTTTTGACCACATTCTTATAGTTTCATCTGATGCTAGACCAATTTTAATTTTATCAAAGTTTTCTAATTCGTCCACTTTTTTTCCTTTCCTCACTTCATTTGTCATGTGTACTTCAAGAGTTTATGAAATAACTCTTTGAAGTACATGACATCTTTAATTTAGTGATTACATATAATTATTTAGATTGTTTAATACATCTTTACATTTAAAATTTACACTGCTGAGCAATTCCTTTATGCTATTTTTCATGCTTAATGTATTTTTATTTAATTAATTTTGGATTTATGTAGGAGCTTTTGTCAAGCTCATGTTTGAGTTTTAACTCAAACATACTTATTTTGTTAAGTTTTCATCATTTTCTATATTGTCTATTGCAAGTTCTTCATCAGATAATAGTTCATCTGTATCAAATAATTCTTCAGAATCATCTAAATCTTCTTCTATATATGAATTCTCTAATTCATCATTTTCTAGAACTGTTTCTTCTTGTAATGAAGATTTGTCTCTATCTAAGTTAAAATCAATTCCTTCATCAATATTTTCTTTTAATTCTTGAATTTCATACGTTAATCTGTTTAATCTGCATGTTACGGGGTCAGGAATTCTATTGTGCATTAATTGACCTTGAATTAAAAGTTTCTGGCGGACTATACGCCCAGGGACTCCCACAACAGTAGAATCTTCGGGAACAGAATCAACAACAACAGAACCAGCACCTATACGTGAATTTGAGCCTATTGTTATATTACCTAAAACTTTAGCGCCTGAACCTACAACAATGTTATTACCTAACGTAGGGTGTCTTTTGCCATGTTCGTTACCTGTACCGCCAAGTGTAACACCTTGATACAAAAGGACATCATCACCGATTATTGTAGTCGCACCAAT
>USMK01000038.1 GCA_900555835.1 uncultured Clostridium sp. | reverse complement strand
CTGCAAGAAATATGCTAAAAGATAACATGGATATCAATATGATTATAAAATACACCGGCTTATCTAAAAAAGAATTAGAACAAATTGCTATGTAATTTGTATATAAAAAGAAACAAAGTGTGCTTTGTTTCTTTTCTTTCATATACTGCGTTATTTCCAACAAAACTTTCACATAAAATCTACTGCCAACTTATGTCAACAAAAGCTCAATATCTTGCTATTTCTAGCCTTCAAAAATATGTTGCAGAAAGGTTACAAAAATATTACAAAAATATTACAAAAACTCTTGACTTTCGACCGAAAATATAATATTCTTATCTACAAGAAAATCTAAGAAAATGGAGGAATGGACTTTGGCAATCGGCGATATAATTGTTGGAGTTGATATAGGTAGTGAAAAAGTAACAACCGTAGTTGGCGAAGTGAATAATTTTAATCAGATAGAGATTATTTGTAGCACCTCAGCAAGATGTTCAGGAATTAAAAAAGCTCAAATAATAAACGAAGAAGAAATTGCAGAGGCAGTTTCTAAAACTATAAAACAAGCAGAAGAACAAGCAAGTTTAAAAATAAATTCAGCCTATACAACAATACCAGGGCAATATGTAACAATTGTACAAAACAGCATATGGAAAGAAATTAAAGATAAATATGCTGGAATCTCAGTAAAAGATGTTGCTTCTAGTATCTCACAAGTGAAAGATATAGAAATTCCAGAAGATAAAGTCCTAATAGACATCGTACCAAGCGAATTCGTGCTAGAAGGCGGAGAAGTAGTAGATGATCCAGTGGGAAGTTTAAGCTCAGCATTCACACTAAATGGACAAGTAATACTTGCAGATAAAGAATATGTAGCAAAATTAAGAGGTATATTCAGAAAAGTCGGTATTGAAATAGACGGAATGGTACCCAATATATTAGCTCAAAGAAATGTGATTTTAGATACAAATGAAATAAATGATAATGTAATAATTCTAGATGTAGGAGCTGGAAGCACAAATATTGGAGCTTTTGAAGGTAAAAAATTCATATACACAAACACAATTCCAATAGGTGGAGAAAATATAACACAAGACATAGCATTTGTTTTAGACATATCAAGAGACGAGGCAGAAGGGCTAAAAAAACAATATGGTCTAGCATTAAAATCATTTATAGATAATGATAATGACATAATATTAAATACTTGTGCAAATAATAATATGAAAAGCAAATCAATTAAAAGTTCTGAACTTATAGAAATAATAGAAGCAAGAATAGAAGAAATATTTACATTAGTAAATAAAGACATAACAAGCCAAGGCTTTAAACCAAAAATGAATAGTGTAGTATTAACAGGTCAAGGAATAGCAACAATTAACAAAAGTGATGTTGCTGGAAAAATAATATTAAATATCCCTGTAAAAATAGCAACAGGAAGACTGATTAGTACAATAAAGCCAGAATATAGAGCAAGTTATGCATTAGTAAGATATGTAGCAGCAAGACCATTTGCAAAAACTGTATCTAGCAATATAGATGTAAAATCAGACGAGAGCATATTTAAAGTAATAATGCAAAGAGTAAAAGACTTCTTTTATTCTTAAAAAATAAAATAAGTAAAGTAAATTGATTTAGGAGGAGAATCAGTAATGATGGAATATGAAGATAATAATGGGAAAGTAATGATGGATGGAGTAGCAACAATAAAAGTTATAGGTGTTGGTGGAGCAGGAAACAATGCCGTAAACAGAATGATAGATGCAGGAATAAGAGGAGTCGAATTTATAGCAGTAAATACAGATAGCCAAATACTAAAAGTATCAAAAGCCGCAACAAAAATTCAAATAGGAGAAAAAATAACAAGAGGTTTAGGAGCAGGTGCTAACCCAGATATAGGAGCACAAGCAGCAGAAGAAACAAAAGGCGAAATATCAGAAGCCCTAAGAGGAGCAGACATGGTATTCGTTACCGCTGGAATGGGTGGAGGAACAGGAACAGGAGCAGCCCCAGTAGTTGCAGCTGCTGCAAAAGAAATGGGAATACTTACAATAGGTGTTGTAACAAAACCATTTACATTTGAAGGAAAGAAAAGATTATCACAAGCAGAAAGAGGAATAGAAAGCCTAAAAGGAAAAGTAGATACATTAGTAGTAATACCAAATGATAAATTACTACAAATAATAGACAGAAAAACATCAATCTTAGAAGCCTTCAAAATGGCTGATGATGTATTAAGACAAGGTGTACAAGGTATATCAGACTTAATTGCAGTACCAGGACTTATAAATCTAGACTTTGCAGATGTTAAAACAATAATGTTAAATACAGGTATGGCACATATGGGTATTGGTAGAGCAAGTGGAGAAAACAGAGCAGAAGACGCAGCAAAACAAGCAATCGAAAGCCCATTACTAGAAACATCAATAGAAGGAGCAAGAGGGGTAATTATAAACATAACAGGTTCAAGCAACTTAGGATTACACGAAGTAAATACAGCAGCAGAATTAATCCAACGCAGTGTAGATTCAGAAGCAAATATTATATTTGGTTCTGTTGTAAACGAAGAAATGGGAGACGACATCTCAATTACAGTTATCGCAACAGGATTTGAACAAGAAGATGCAAATAATGGCTCAAATGTAAGTAATTTAGTAAATAGAGCTTGGGATAAAAAAATAAGCTCAATTCCAGTACAAGCTGAACAAAACGCAAACAGCAATGACCTAGATATTCCAGCATTCCTAAGAAAAAATAGAGGTTTAACAGGAAATAAATAAAAAAACAAATAAAAAAGTAAAAAAATGAAAGAAATAATCTATAAAAGTAGATTATTTCTTTTTTTCTTGCCCACAAATTGACAGTATTTTAAGAAAAAACAGTATACAATAAATAGAAAAATTAGGGAGGCATACATGATAATCTATGTAGATGTAGTATTACTAGAAAACATAATTATGAATTATATAATACTATTTGCTACTGCAAGTATAAACAAAGTGGAAATCAAGCTAATACGAATATTTATAGCCAGTTTAATTGGAGGAATATATGCAGTAGTGTCATATATATCTGGCTTAGAAATATACAAAACATTAGTACTTAAAATATTGCTATCAATAACAATGGTATATATTGCACTAAGTCCAAAAAGTATAAAAAAATGCCTAAAACAATTACTAATTTTCTATTTAACTTCATTTACATTTGGTGGAACAGCCTTTGCATTACTATATTTCATAAAACCGTCCGAAATTCTAATGCGAAACGGAATATACATAGGGACATATCCACTAAAAATTGCTCTGCTTGGAGGAACAGTCGGATTTGCAATAATAGTAATAGCTTTTAAAATTGCAAAAGGAAGAATAACAAGTAAAACTATGTATTGCAACATATCAATTAAATTCTTAAAAAATCAAATAAACAGTACGGCAATGATAGACAGTGGAAACCTACTAAAAGATCCAATAAGCAAAACACCTGTAATTATAGTGGAAACAAATTTGTTACAAAACATTATTCCAGAAAGTATACTAGATAATACTAAACAAATAATAGAAGGAAAAATAGAAAACATAGAAAATGAATATGCCAGTAGACTAAGAATAATTCCATTTACCGCACTAGGTACACCAAATGGGTTATTATTAGGACTAAAAGCAGATGGCGTAAAAATAGAATATGACGACGAAATAATAGAACACCAAAACATCATAATTGGATTATACGACAAGAAATTAAGTAAAACAGAACGATACACCTCACTAATAGGAATTACTTTAATAGAAGGGGGAAAAAGCGAAAATGAACATATTAGACTTGCTAAAATCTAGAATAAATATAATATATGCAAAATATTTAGTAAAAGAAGAAATAGAAGAATTACCTATATATTACATAGGAGGAAGCCAAATACTTCCACCACCACTTACCAGCGAAGAAGAAGAACAACTCCTTCGGCAAACTTGCCAAAGGAGACTTGGAAACTAGAAAAACATTAGTAGAAAGAAACCTAAGACTTGTAGTATACATAGCCAAAAAATTCGAAAATACAGGAGTTGGAATAGAAGACCTAATATCAATAGGAACAATTGGGTTAATGAAAGCAATAAATACATTCAATACAGACAAGCAAATAAAACTTGCCACATATGCATCTAGATGTATAGAAAACGAAATACTTATGTATCTAAGAAGAAGCAACAGAATAAAAGGAGAAGTATCAATAGACGAGCCACTAAATCAAGATGGAGATGGAAATGAACTTTTATTATCAGATATTTTGGGAACAGAACCAGATATAACATCAAGAAGAATTGAAGATGAAGTAGACAGAAAGCTTTTAAAAGCATCAATAGAAAAATTAAATAGCAGAGAAAAAGACATAATGGAATTGCGATATGGATTTGGAAGCGGAAAAGAAAAAACACAAAAAGAAGTGGCAGATATGCTCCGGAATATCTCAAAGTTATATATCAAGACTAGAAAAAAAGATAATAAATAAAATGAAAAAAGATATAATAAGTAAAACAGGATAAAAATATTACAAAACAATGTTTTTTACATTACATTTCAGTAACAATACTAGTCAAAACTAAAACTTAGTGTATAATAAAAGAAAAAGAGCCTTTATTCAAAGGCTCCTAAAAATGGGTTATTTTTGATAGGTTTTGTGTGATTTCTTCAAATCACACAAAATGTTATCAATTGCATATTTTGAAGGATAGTCAGAATATGCGATAAATGAAAGCTCACGAAGAATCTTTTGATTATGTGGGAATTTTTTAGAGTATTCGTTTAAGAGAAATTCCCAAGATTCATAGTTGCAATTTGTTATTGCCTGCAACAGCCGTATCAAATTTTGGCATTTGTAATTAGCCATAAAATAACCACCTTTCATGAGTAATAATATAATTATACATCTAAAAACGATTTATGTCAATTAAAGGGGAATGTAATGAATAGAAATCAAAATGTAATGAGTAGAAATCAAATAGAGGAAAAAGAAGAGCAAAGATTTAAAGAAATTGTAGATAAATATAAATTAAATTTCATAGCATCTTATACTAAAATGGTATTAAAAGAGGGAGAACGATTAACAAGAGACGAGGAGCCTAAGAAGAAAAACATAATAAAACTTCAGGCAATGTACAATATAATAGATAGAATAAACCTAGACGAAAAAATGATAGAAAATCATAACTATAAATACAAGATGTTTGATTCCAGAGCAAATAAAAATCCGTTTTTAACAAGCAAGGAAGAACTAAAAAAACAGTATATGGATAGTTGGAAAAATTCAACAGTCGAGGTGTTAGCCAAAAAGATACAATTAGAAAATAGGATTGCAAAATTATGTGGATATGGTCGAAAAAGAGTAATCACTGCTTCAATGGGAAAAAGAAGTTTAGAATATTTTAATATAGGATTAACAAAAGAAGAACAAATAGAGGAAATTGGAGAAATATATACCAATAATATATACAAAAAATTATTAGATAAAAATATGGTTGATAATTTTTCGAAAGTTTGTTTCAACCAATATACAAGAGGCGGAAAACAACCATCAAAAGCATTGCCAGAAGAAGAATTTAAAAAGATTCCAAGCATAAAGGAGTGCCAAGGACTAATTGGATTATACAAGAGAAAATATGATATAGACATATTAAAGGTGTATGAATATATTATATTTGAAAGAGCCAAAAGACAATTGATGAGCGAAAAAAACAAGGATATAATGGAGTTAGTAAACATATATGCTAAGGAGAAAGAAAATGGGATACCATCCTTCGAGATTTCAATAGAAAATGATAAAGCACAAAATAAAAAATATGAAAATGTGCTATCAATAAATATTCCTAATTATGTATGCCCTTTTAAAGTTCATGTGAAAACAGAATTGCTAAGAGATTTGCAAAAACAGAATTTGTTCCGAATAAATAAACAAACAAGGGAAACCGGCCTTATACCAAGTGTGCCACACAAAATAAAAGATGAAGATATATTAAACATGCAAGAACTAATGAAAGATGAAGAAAAAAATTTTTACAAAGTGAAGCCTGATTTTAAAATAAAAAGAGAAAAAGTAATGAATTATCTAATAGAGAAAGCAGATAAAAAACAGGAATACCAAAAACAGGAAATTAAGAAAAACATTATAGAGATAAATAAAAAAGAAGAAGAATTAAAGAATGAAAAAGAAAAATTAAAAAACCAAAAACAAAAAACTAACATATTATCAAAAGAGATAGGAAATCTAAAGGAAAAACATGAAAAAAATCTAGGAGTAGAACCGGGAGGAAGAGAATGAAAGATTCAAATGAGAAAAGTTTAAAAGTTATACACGAAAGTATATTTGACAAAATAAAAAGATTTATAAGCGGAATAATGAAAAAAGAGGAAAAGAATGTAGCAGAACTTACAAATTCATATGAAATAGAAATAGAAACAGAACCAAAGGAAGAAGAACTAACAAATGAAAAAACACAAGAAACAATAAAGCTAATAAAAAGAATAGAAAAAGAAGAAATTAATTTAGAAGAAAAAGATAATACAGAACTAGAACAAATAAATGAAAATTTAACAAGATATTTAAACAAAATACAAAAAGAAATAAACTCAACAAAAAGCGAAAAAAAGATAGTTGAAAATCAAATAAAAAACTATCAAGAACAAATGGCAAAATACAAAGAAAGAATGGCTAACTAAAAATAAAGAATAGAAAACCTTTTTTTGGAAATACTAAAAGTAAGTATTCTAAAAGGAGGTTTTTCGTTTGATAAACAAGGTGGAGATATGTGGCGTAAATACTGCCAGACTACCCTTGCTTAATAATAAAGAAAAAGAAGAACTATTAAAAAAAATAAAAAACGGAGATGACGAGGCAAGAGAATTATTTATAAAAGGTAATTTAAGACTAGTTTTAAGTGTAATACAAAAATTTTCTGGAAGAGGAGAAAATGCAGATGATTTATTTCAAGTTGGGTGTATTGGACTAATAAAAGCAATAGACAATTTCGATATCAGCCTAAATGTTCAATTTTCAACATATGCGGTGCCAATGATAATCGGAGAAATAAGAAGATATTTAAGGGATAACAATATGGTAAGAGTAAGTAGGTCGATTAGGGATTTGGCATATAAAGCATTACAAGCAAGGGAAAAACTAACAAAAGAAAATCACAAAGAACCAACAGTTGAAGAAATAGCAAAAGAATTAGATGTTGACAAAGAAGAAGTGGTAATGTGTTTAGATGCAATTCAAGATCCAATGTCCCTGCAAGAGCCGGTATATAATGATGGAAGTGAGAGTATATATATAATGGACCAAGTAAAAGACCAGAAAAACACAGAAGAACAATGGTCAAATAATTTAGCAATAGCCGAAGCCTATAAAAAATTAAATGACAGAGAAAAAATGATAATAGGTAGAAGATTTTTTGCAGGAAAAACACAAATGGAAGTTGCCGAAGAAATTGGAATATCACAAGCACAAGTGTCAAGACTAGAAAAAAGTGCGATAAATCATATAAAAAAGATGTATAAATAAGTCTAAATTTGAACTAATATTAAATCATCACCAATACATTTTACATTATCCCAAGGAATAACAATCTCATTTCCAGAAGAAAAAATGTTAAAAAGTTTACTGTTGCCAGGTACTATAATAGAAGTTATAGTACCTGTTTCTAAATTAGCGGTAACATCTTGAACAAAACCAAGACGTCTGCCATCAGTAATATTAATAACCTCTTTATGCTTGAAATCAAGCCCTTTTTGCTTCATAAAATCACCTCCCAAACATAGCAAAATAATTACTACTAAATAATATATTCAAGAGCCAGAAAAAATTACCAAGAAAAAATTTAAAAAAATGATAAAAAAGTATTGACTTCCAGAGGAAAAAATGGTAATATAAATGAGGTCGCTAAAATACGACCAAAACCGACAAAACATCAACAAAAAATATTTTAAAAAAGTTT
>USMK01000037.1 GCA_900555835.1 uncultured Clostridium sp. | reverse complement strand
CTGCAACAGAAAAATATGCAAGTAGTGGAATAGCCGAATACTATTTCAGTAAAGACAACGGAGTAAGTTGGCAAACAAACGAAGATAAAACACAAGCAAGTTATACCTATACTGGACTACCACAAGGAACAAACTATACGCTGAAAATGAAAGTCGTAGATAAAGCTGGAAACGAAACAATCACAGACAGAATAACAGCAACAACAGTAACCATAGCAAGCTTAGGAAATATACAAATAAGCCCAAGCACAACGGATTGGACAAGTCAAAACGTAATCGTAACAGCAATTTGGCCAATTGATATCAACGGATTGACAAAGAAAATAAGTACAGATGGAGGAAATACTTGGAGCAACTATACAGGGGCAGTAACAGTAGCAAATAATTGCACTATAAAAGCTAAACTAATAGATACATCTAGCCAAGAAGGCAAAACCGCCACTTTATTAATAAGTAATATAGATAAAAATGTTCCAATAGTAACCGCAAAGCAGAGTTCTTTAACAATAAATCAAGGAGATAGTTATACTATAAGCAATTATTTTACAATAAATGCGAATGGAAGTGCTCCAATAACGGATATATCATATAGCGTAGCAAATACTAACAGCCTAGCTGATGGAACTCATACTATATCATGTAAGGTAAGTAAAGCTAATGGACTAACATCAAGCACCAATATAACATTAATAGTTAAGCATGTCCATACCTCAGCTTGTTATAAAAATGAATATCAATATGGATATATTGTGAAGGTGCATAGAAAAAATCATATTCGTTGTTATAATAAATGTGATCTTTGCGGATATAGAGGAGGAAATACAGGAGAAAGACATTGCGAAAAATTAGTGTCTTCAACTTTAATATGTGGAAAATAGTATAGTAAATATAGTATTAAAAATTTAATCATAATTTTTTACCTTGAAAAATAGGCAAGGATTATTAAAATGTAGAAAAAAAGCCACTTAATTAAAAAACTATTGAAATATTGCTGTTATTTTAATAGTTTTTTATATTATAAATAATATTATAAATTTTATTAAATGAATAATCCTATGTCGAAATTTGTTAAAATTTGTCGGAATCTTCTGGAAGCTAATTTGCTAAAAAGTATTTACAATTATGTAAATATGTAGTATCATAATGTAAATTGTTTTTATGCATAAAAATTTAAAGAAAGATTAAATCCAATTAATCTAGTTCAACTTAGGAATGACATGATTAAAAATTAAGGCTATTTCGAGCCAATGAAAATCAAATTTAAAAATTGAATAATTACAAGTAATAATTGTATTTTTATAGTGTTACAAAAATGAGTTTAAGAGAATAGATTGAACATATTTTATACTGCCAGACGAGTATTGACAAAACTATTGAAAATCACAATTATTACATTGTATAATGAAAGTGAGGAAGATATATTGAGTAATGAAAAAACACTTAAAAGTGATATTGTATTTAAAAATCTGTTTTCTGCTAAAAGGAACAGAGATTTGTTAATAGACTTGTTAGAGAGTGTTCTTGAAATGAAAATCGATACAATTGATGTTCAAAAGGAAGTTGAAACAGATATTAGCAATATAAATGAAAAGCTAGGTCGAATGGATATTGTGGCAACAATAAACAATGAGCTGATTGTGGACCTAGAAATGCAGAATACCAATTATGAAGATACTGAAAAAAGAGCTGTGTTTTATGCTGGAAATTTGATAAAGAGTTCCATAAAGCCGAAGGAAAAATATGATACTATAAAAGATATAGCGGTTATTTGGATATTGGATTATGAATTAAAAAATGAAAACAAAGAATATTTTACAAGAACTAAAACGGTTGAAGATAAATATTGTAAATATGAAATAATAAAAGGAGTAAAATACTACTTTATAGAATTACCAAAGTTCAGAAGAATGGTAACAAACAAACTAGAAACAAAGATAGAAGAATGGCTAGCGCTAATAGATTATGAAAGAAAGGAATTGATAGAAATGGCAATAAATCAAAATGAAAAAGTTAAAAGAGCAAAAGAGGAATGTGAATACTTACAGGGAGATGAGGCTGCTCAAAGATTAGAGGAGTTAAGAAACCGAGCTATTCGAGACGAAAAAGCTGCATTTAGTTGTGGAATGAGGCAAGGAGAAGCAAAAGGAGAAGAAAGAGGTGAAGTACGCGGAATTAGCATTGGTAAAGCTCTTGGCGAAGCTCGTGGTATTACCATTGGGGAAAAACGTGGAAAAAAGCGCGGAATAATAGAAACAGCAAAACAGATGTTGAAAAATAATATAGAAATTAGTATTATACAGAAATGTACAGGACTGAGTTTAAGTGAAGTTAAAAGATTAGTTTAGCCCCCCATTAAAGCAAGATTCTAAAATAAAAATAGAGTCTTGCTTTTTCTGAATTGTATAAAAATTTGTTGAAGGCATAAAAATATTTGAATACTTTGTATTTGACTGGGTAACGGGATTAGCAAAATATAGGGTTAAAACGTATTGATTTAAAATATTAAATACGATATAATATAAATATGTAAATACAAAGGAGCAATTTATGGGAAGAAAAAAAAGCCCTTTTAAAAGGATTTTGTCCTTTTTTATGTTGGTAGCATCAATTTATGTGTTTGTACAGGTTTATGGAGTTTATAGAGAAAAAAATATGAACGAGTTTGTAAGAGCTGAAAAAAACTTGTATACATCTGAATTTTCAAGAGATTTTAAGGTTAGTTTAGGAAATGAAGGAAGCTATAAAATAAAATCAGATCAAAGCAATGATGCTATATTTTATAGGACAATGGAGGTAAAACCTAATACTTCATATAAGGTTAGTTGTATGGTTAAAACAGAAAATGTTGTTACAGAAGGTTTGAATACTGGCGGAGGAGCGCAAATTAGTATAGAAGGCTCAATTGAAAGGTCGAATTGGGTTAAAGGAACTACTGACTGGACTGAACTTATTTTGTATTTTAATTCCAAAGATAGAACAAGTGTAAATATTGGATTTAGATTAGGCGGATATGACGATAATTGTACTGGAACTGCGTGGTTTGATAATTTAAAACTTGAAAGAGGTGTAACAGATAATTCGAAAGAATGGAATTTTGTTTGTTTCATATTTAGAAATGTAAATGTAGAGCTAAATGAAAATGGCAATTCAAAAAAATACAATATTACTATGAATAATACTGAGGCAAATGAGATAAAAACAAATATGCTAAGATTTAAAAATTCATTTGAAGAATTTTCTGGTGGAAAAATCAATATAAATTACGATATTATAGAAATAGAAGAACCAATTACTTCACTTTCATATGACGAAAAAAATGCTTATTATGTTAATCCAGAGAATGTAAATGAAATGATCGATTTATACTTGGACAAAGCAGAATATGACCATATTTTTGTAGCTATGAGATTAGGCGATTTATCTAAAAATATAGAAATACCTGTAAACGACTGGATTGGACTTGGTGGAATTGAATATCGTGGCATGGGATTTTCAAATATTAGAGTTCCAAATAATGAAAATAGCTATATGTACAAATATGTAACAGGTGTAAACGAATTCCCAGAAGAAGTTTTTGTACACGAATTTTTACATACATTAGAAAAAAATTCAAAAGACTACGGATATGAAAGACCAGAACTACATTCTTATGAGGATTATGGATACAAAAACGAAAAAGTAGTAGGGCTAAAAAAATGGTATATAGACTATATGAACCACAATATAAAAGATAACAATAGTAAAACTTATGGATTAGATAGTGCTGTATACACCTTAAAACCAGTACATGAGAGCGATTTTATCTACAAAACTAGCATAGATATAGAAAAAGAACCAAAGAATATTATAGAAGAAATAAGAGGCGTTTTTTCAAATGTGTTCAAGCTATTTGAAAAAGTAAAGATAGATTATATGAATGTAACAGAAGGAGCAAAAAATGAATATCGAAGAATTTGATTATGATTTACCAAAAGAACTAATTGCACAACATCCAAGTGACAAACGAGATGAAGCAAGATTATTAGTTTTAAACAAAGAAGAAAAAACAATAGAGCATAAAATTTTTAAAGACATAATAGATTACCTAAATCCAGGGGACTGTTTAGTTATAAATAACACAAAAGTGCTTCCTGCAAGGCTATATGGAAATAAAGTAGATACTGGAATAGAAGTAGAGTTTTTACTTCTAAACCGTATAGAAGGAGATATATGGGAAGTAATGGTTAGACCTGGAAGACGTTTAAAACAAGGTACAAAAGTAGTATTTGGAGGTGGAATATTAAATGCCACAATACTAGAAACAATGCCAGGGGGAAACAGAAAAGTTTTATTTGAATACAAAGGAATATTTAATGAAATCCTAGACCAAATAGGACTTATGCCACTTCCACCATATATTACAGAAAGATTAAAAGATAAAGATAGATATCAAACAGTATATGCAAAATATGATGGTTCAGCAGCAGCACCAACAGCAGGACTTCATTTTACAACTGAATTATTAGATAAAATAAAAGAAAAAGGTGTAGAAATAGCAAATGTAACACTTCATGTAGGAATTGGAACATTTAGACCAGTAAAAGTAGAAAACATAGAAGAACACGAAATGCACTCAGAACATTACTACATAAAAAAAGAAGATGCAGACAAAATAAATAACGCAAAAAGAAACGGACACAGAGTTATAGCCTGTGGAACAACTTCGTGCAGAACAATAGAAACAGTAGCTGACGAAAATGGATTTGTAAAAGAAACCGAAGGAGATACAAGTATATTCATATATCCAGGATACAAATTCAAATGCCTAGATGCATTGATAACAAACTTCCACTTGCCAAAATCAACACTTGTTATGCTAGTTTCAGCATTAGCGGGAAAAGATTTTATAATGGAAGCATACAAAATAGCGGTAGACGAGAAATATAAATTTTTCAGTTTTGGAGATGCGATGTTAATATATTAAAATGAGGAGGAAAACACCGTGCAAGATGCAATAAGATACGAATTATTACACGAATGTAAACAAACCGGAGCAAGACGTGGTAGAATACACACACCACATGGTATTATAGAAACACCAGTATTTATGCCAGTTGGAACACAAGCAACTGTAAAATCATTAACACCAGAAGAATTAAAAGAAGAGGTAAATGCTCAAATAATACTTTCAAATACATATCATTTATATTTAAGACCTGGGCACGAACTTGTAAAAGAGGCAGGAGGACTTCACAAGTTTATGAATTGGGATAGAGCAATATTAACAGATAGTGGAGGATTTCAAGTATTTAGTCTAGGTGATTTAAGAAAAATTACAGAAGAAGGGGTAGAATTTAAATCACACTTGGATGGAAGCAGACATTTTCTATCTCCTGAAAAAGTAATGGAAATAGAAAATGCCCTAGGAGCAGATATAATAATGGCATTTGACGAATGTGTAGAATATCCAGCAGAATATGATTATACAAAACAGTCAATGGAAAGAACCACCAGATGGGCAAAAAGATGCAAAAAAGCGCACAAAAATACTGAAAATCAAGCATTATTTGGAATAGTGCAAGGCGGAATGCACAAGGATTTAAGAGAAAAATCAGCAAAAGATTTGGTCGACTTGAATTTTCCTGGATATGCAGTAGGTGGATTAAGCGTAGGAGAACCAACAGAGTTGATGTGCGATATACTAGAATTTACAACTGCATTTTTGCCAAAAGATAAACCAAGATATTTAATGGGAGTAGGTTCGCCAGATTACTTGATAGAAGCGGTATTACGTGGAATTGATATGTGCGACTGTGTATTACCAACAAGAATTGCAAGAAATGGAACTGCAATGACATCTAATGGAAAAGTAGTAGTAAGAAATGCTACATATGAGAGAGATTTTACACCACTAGATAGTGAATGCGACTGCTACACTTGCAAAAATTATACAAGAGCATATATAAGACACTTAATAAAAGCAGGTGAAATTTTAGGAGTACGATTATTATCTATACATAACCTAAGATTCTTGACTAAACTAATGGAAAGAGTTAGAATAGAAATAGAGAACGACAATTTATTAAATTTCAAAAATGAATTTTATAAAAAATATGGTTATACCAAAGAGTAGGGGGATTTAGTATGAATTTAATGGGACAAGAGTATGAAGAGAAAGGCGATAAAGCAAAAAAAGTTATAAAAATTTCTATTATCGTTGCAGTAATTGCTCTCTTTATCGTATTAGGAGTATATATGTATATATACTATATGGATTTGCAAACATTAAAAATGTCTGTAAATGGTGAAAGCAAAAAAATAACGCAGGATTTATTTGTAATAGATGATTCAGGAAATGTGTATGTTTCTATAAAAGATATTGCATCAGTTGTTGGATATGAGTATTATCAAGGTGAATATGGAAAATACACAGAAGACTCAAATAAATGCTATCTGGCAAATAAAAACGAAGTAGCTGGATTTGAGCTTGGAAGCAACAAATTGTACAAATTAGATCCAAATAGCGATAATCAAAATTATGAATGGTATGAATTAAAAGAACCAGTAAAAATTCTAAATGGCAAATTGTATTGCCTATCAGATTCTATTCAAACAGCTTGTAACTTGCAATTCAAGTATGATACAGAAAAAAATAGAATAAGAATAACAACACTAGAAAAATTAGTTTCATATTATCAAGAACTAGCAGTAGGTCAATATAAATATGCAGGCATAGATACAACATATGCTAATGAAAAAGCAATTTTGTACAATATGCTTGTAATAAAAAAAGCCGAAACAGATTCTAATGGAAAGGTATTAAAAGACAAATACAAATATGGAGTTATAACACTAGATAACAAAAATATAATTGGAACGAAATACGACAATATCGAATTTACAGAAGTAACACAAGAATTTTTTGTAACAAGCTCAAAAAAAGTAGGAATATTATCAAATGAAGGAGCACAAAAAATAGATTTAAGTTATGACGAAATCAAGATATTAGACAATGAATTAAGACTATATTATGTAAGAAATGGAGAAACAAAAGGAGTACTAGATAAAAACGGAAAAAGAGTGGTATACCTAGAATATGAAAAAATAGGATTAGATTTAAGCAAATTTCCAAGAAATAATATAACAAACAATATGCTATTATTTGATAATTGTATACCAGTAATGAAAAATGGAAAATGGGGATTGTTTGATAAAAATGGAAATCAAATCCTAGATACAGTATATGACAGCATTGGATATATAGCAGGAACTAAAAAAGATACAGCTGAAAATAATTTGGCTGTAATCCCAGATATAGAGGGGATTGTAGTTTGCAAAGATGAGAAATATGGAATAGTAAATTCGAGAGGAAAATTCATAGCACCATGTTCATTTGATAAGATTTATTCAATAACAAATTTAGGAAAAGATACTTACTATTTAACATATGGAACACAAACAATAACACTAGAAGATTACCAGAAATTAAATGGAAATCAATCAAGTGATGTTCCAACTGAAAGTACAACAACAGACAATACAACAACAGATACTACGAATACAACCAATACTGTATCAACAGAAAATAATGATACAACGAATGTAGTGCAATAAAAATAAATAATTTTGATATAGAGAATGCACATAGACTTAATAGGTAATATTAGGTTTATGTGTTTTTTATACGTAAATTGTTTACAAATCCATAATCAGAAATGCCCAAACATTAGAAGATTTTTATGTTATAAAAAGAGAAGGAAACACAATAACCAGTGTATCTAGCAAAGATTTGTATACAAAATTTGAACATGACTAAAACGAACAAAGCCTATATTATGCCGTAGGAAGGTTAAGCAAAATTGAATATCAAAATTTACAAATTCAATTGAACAAGGTTATTTTACCTTAAATTATTTGATAAAAGCTGTAAATAAAAAGCAATTTTCAAAAGTGCAAAAACTGCAATTTGAAATTGCTTTTAAAATTTTACATAGCTTATATGCTCAAAAATGAAATGTTAATAATTATGGTTTCAAAGCGGTAATTGGTACTACGTAGACTCCGTCTGGTCTTTTATATGCTGCATTGTTTAAACCGCAAATTACACAAAGAACTGATGGCGCTTTCCCGTTTTCGGCTTCAATTCGTTTTTTTAGGTTTAATAAATTCTCGGCTGCTTTTTCTATTTGATTAGCACCAAGTTTTTATCAATAATTCTTTTCCTGTAATTTTCTATTTTCACAGTTAATCACCTCTTAAATTTTATGTGCTTATAAATTTATTTTATACTAATCCGTGATATTTTTAAAATTTAATCCGTGATTTTTCAACAAAAATGTAAATTGTTTTTGGTTTATTGGGACCATATTTTGTGAAGAAAATACAAGAACTACTGCTGTGTTTATTATAAAATATTTAAGAACTTTTGGATTTAAAATTAATGACGAAGTATTCGCAGAAAAAGCAAAAACATTTGCACAAGAAAATACTTGAACATTAGAAGAACAAGTAATAATTTAATAAAAAACAATCCAATAGCCGCTTGATAAATGTTGCTTTATAGAGTATAATAAATCAAAATGGGGGATGGTATGAAAGAATATAATGAAGAAATCTTGGAGAAGTGCTTACCAAGATATTTGGAATATGACTTAAAGAGATTAAAAGAAGGTCTAAAAAATAATGATACGAAATTAGACTGCTTGATAAGTGAACTGCAAGGCTCAATAAACAGTGCTTGGGTAGATGGAGATATAACCGAAGAACAATGTGATTATTTGTATAGAAAATATATCAGAATGGAGAAATGAAATGGTAGATTTTACTAATTGCAAAATAAATAATTTTAAATATTATGGTGGGAAAAATGGTGGAAAAATTTGTATTAAATATAATAACGAAGATTATATGATAAAGTTTCCAGGAATTAATGAAGGAATTTCGGAACACGGATATTCAAATAGTTGTATTTCAGAATATATTTCGTGTAAAATAATAAAAGCTATTGGACTAAATGTACAGGAAACTTTACTTGGAACATATAAAATAAATAACATTGAAAAAGTAGTTGTGGCTTGTAAAGATTTTACATCTAGCAATACTGTATTAAAACAGTTTGCAGAACTAAAAAATAGCCAAATAGAAACATCAAAAAATGGATATGGAACAGAACTTAGTGAAGTTGTAGAAACTATTGAAAATCAACAGATTTATGATACAAAAGAACTAAAAGAATTTTTTTGGAATATGTTTATAGTGGACACACTACTTGGAAATTTTGACAGACATAATGGAAACTGGGGATTTTTAATAAATGAAGAAAAACAGAAAATAGAAATTGCACCAATTTATGATTGTGCATCTTGCCTATATCCTCAATTAACTGACGAAAGAATTCCTCAAATAATAAATAATCAAGAAGAAATAGATGCCAGAGTATATGTTTTTCCAACATCAGCATTAAAAAATAAAGACAAAAAAATCAACTATTTTGATTTTATTTCAAACCTACAAAACCAAGATTGCAATGAAGCTCTTCTTAGAATATTTCCTAGAATTAATCTAGAACAAATAAATAATATAATAGATCAAACAGAGGGGATTTCTGAAATTAGAAAAGATTTTTATAAGAAAATGATAAGTGAACGATATGAAAAAATATTGAAGTATAGTTATGAAAAATTGAAATAAGGAATTATTTGATAAATATATTGCTAATGGTAAAAAGAATGTGGTATTATATAGGTAATGAAAAATAAAAAACAGAGGAGAAAAGTAGAAATGAGGATTAAAACGGCTGAAAGCCTTGTGGCTGTACACACACACACACACACTTTATTACTAAATAAGAAAATGAATAAATTTGATATAGA
>USMK01000036.1 GCA_900555835.1 uncultured Clostridium sp. | reverse complement strand
GTAGCTATGTAGAAGGCGAAGAAGTAATATTAAAAGAAGCCACAAAAGAAGGATATAAATTCTTAGGATGGTATATAGGAGAAACTAAAGTAACAAGTATTAGCCCAGAAGCAAAAGAAGACATAGAATTAACAGCTAAATGGGAAAAGATAAAAGAAAAATACCAAATCACATATATCCTAAATGGCGGAACAAACAACGCATCAAACCCTTCAACATATGAAGAAGGCGAAACAGTAATATTTTCAGACTTGAAAATAGGAGATTATGTGGTACATAAAACGCATGGTATAGGAGAGTACATAGGTGTTAATACTATAAAAGCAGATGGGGTAACAAAAGATTATATAAAAGTAAAATATAAAGATAATGATATTTTATATGTGCCAATAAGTTCATTAGATAACATTAGAAAATATATAGGTGCAGAAAAAGGTGCACCAAAAATAAATAGACTTGGAAGCAAAGACTGGGAGAAGACAAAAGCAAGGGTAAAAAATAATTTAAGAGAAGTAGCAAGAGAATTAATAGAACTATATGCAAAAAGGCAACATTCGAAAGGATATAGTTTTTCAAAAGATACAATATGGCAAAAAGAATTTGAAGACAGTTTTCCATATGTAGAAACAGATGACCAATTAAGATGCATTGAAGAAGTAAAAAAAGATATGGAAGCGGAAAAACCAATGGATAGACTACTTTGCGGAGACGTAGGATATGGTAAAACAGAAGTTGCAATAAGAGCAGCATTCAAAGCATGCATGGATCAAAAGCAAGTAGCGTACTTAGTTCCGACAACAGTTTTAGCTCAACAGCAATATGAGAGCTTTAAAGAAAGAATGGAAAAATTTCCAATAAGAGTAGATGTTTTAAACAGATTTAGAACACCAAAAGAACAAAAACAAATTCTAGAAAAACTTGAAAAAGGCGAATTAGATGTTGTAATAGGAACACATAGAATTTTAAGTAAAGACGTAAAATTTAAAAATTTAGGATTTTTAATAATAGATGAAGAGCATAGATTTGGTGTAAAAGATAAAGAAAAAATAAAAGAAATAAAAACAAATGTTGATGTTTTAACAATGACTGCTACACCAATTCCAAGAACATTACATATGTCAATTTTAGGAATAAGGGATATGTCTGTTATATATGAGCCACCACAAAACAGAAAACCAGTTCAAACTTATGTGCTTGAATATGATGCCGAAGTTATAAGAGAAGCAATTGTAAAAGAACTAGAAAGAAACGGACAAGTATTTTATTTATATAACAATGTTGAAACAATATTAAAAAAAGCAGATGAAATACAAGCATTGGTTCCAGAAGCCAAAGTAACATATGCACATGGAAAAATGACAGGTAAAGAAATTGAAGCAATAATGGAAGAATTTATAGAGGGAAAAACAAATGTGCTAGTATGTACAACTATACTAGAATCTGGAATTGATATACCTAATGCAAATACAATAATAGTAGAAAATGCAGATAGACTAGGCTTAGCACAACTATACCAAATAAGAGGAAGAGTTGGTAGAGCAGATAAACAAGCATATGCGTATATAACATATAGGAGAGATAAAATGCTTTCAGAAGAAGCAGATAAAAGATTAAAAGCAATAAAAGAATTTACCGAATTTGGTTCTGGATTTAAAATCGCAATGAGAGATTTGGAAATAAGAGGTGCAGGAAGCTTACTTGGAGAAATGCAACATGGCCATATGGACCAAATTGGATATGATATGTATTGCAAGATTCTAGACGAAGTGGTAAAAGAAATGAAGGGAATAAAAGTAGAAGAAGAACTAGATGTTCAAATAGACATAAATGTTTCAAGCTATATTCCAGACGAATTTATAGATAATAGCAGTCAAAAAATCGAGATATACCAAAATATTGCACTTTGCAAATCTGAAACAGATATACAAAATGTTGTAGACGAAATAATTGATAGATATGGACGTATGCCAGAAGAAATAGAGAATTTATTAGAAATAACAAGAATAAAAAATCTATGCAGAGAAAAAGGAATATCAAAAATATCTCAAAAGAAAGATAGCATAATATTCTATATAGAAGTTTCAAGATTTGATAATGAAAACATAGAAATTTTATTAAATAAATACAAAAATAGAATACAATTTTCACCAGGGAAAACAAGTTATATAACATTAAAAAATATTGGAACAGATGTAATTTCTGTTATAAAAGAATTTCTTAAAAATTGTAAATAAAGGAGAATGTAAATTGCAAGTAATTTCGAGCAAAGATAATGAAATTGTTAAAAACATACGAAAACTAAAAGAAAAGAAATACAGAGATTTAAGTAATTGCTACGTAATAGAAGGAATAAAACTTTTAAAAGAAGCAATAGAAGAGAATGCTAAAATAAAACAAATAGTAATTTGCGATGACTGTGAGAAAAATGGTACACTAGACAAAAAGTTATTATATGAAATTGCAAAATATAATTGCATATATGTAACAGAAAAAGTATTTAATATCATAACAGATGTAGCAAATCCACAAGGCATTTTAGCAGTTATAGAAAAGGAAAATAACCTAACTGAAATAAATTGGAATGAAGATTTAATTTTAATTTTAGATAATTTACAAGATCCAGGAAATTTAGGAACAATTTTAAGAACAGCAGATAGTGCCAATTTAAAGCAAATAATAGTATCTAAAAATTGTGGAGATATATACAATCCAAAAGTTGTACGAGCCACAATGGGAGCTATATTTAGAGTAAAAGTATTAGAAAGCGAAAATTTAGCAGAAACAATAAAAGAAATACAAAAACATAAATTTACAGTATTAGCAACAGATTTAAAGGAATCTAAAAGCATTTATGAAGAAAGCTATAATAAAACGGCTGTTGTAATAGGAAATGAAGCAAATGGAGTAGAAGAAGAAATATTAGAACTAGCAGATAGAAAAATAAAAATTCCAATGCTCCGGAAAAACAGAAAGCTTAAATGCTTCTGTTGCAACAGGAATAATAATTTATGAATATATAAGGCAAAAATTGAAATAAAGAAGGTAGAAAAATGAGAAAAGATATGAAAAGAAATCACAAAACATATGGAAAAAAGTTTGAAAAAGAAAGAAGAAACGGAAGCGGAAAAAGAACAGAATATAGAATGCCTAAAAAACAAAGAAAACCAATTGAATTAAGTGAAGAAGAACAGGAAGAAATCTTAAACCAAAAATTCGTAGGAACTTATGAAAAAGGACAAAATTTTGGCTTTGTAGTATCAGATTTTAAAAGACTTCCAACAGATATTTATGTATCTAAAAAGAATAGCAAAAAAGCCAAAGATGGGCAAAAAGTTATAGTAAAAGTAACAAGTTTGCCTAGCAAAGGAAGATGCCTAGAAGGTGAAATTGTAGATGTTATAGGTTACCCGGATGCCAGAGATATTGAAATGCAATGCCTAATTAAAGAATTTGATGTACCTGCTGAATTTTCAGAAGAAGTAATAAAAGAGGCAAAATCCTTAAATCAATTTGTAGATAAAAAAGATATTCCAAATAGAGTAGATTTTAGGGATTTGAATATATTTACAGTAGATGGAGAAGACACCAAAGACTTTGATGATGCCATATCTATTAGCAAAGACGAAAATGGTTTATACACATTAGGAGTATATATTGCTGATGTAAGCTATTATGTAAGAAATGGTAGTGAATTAGACAAAGAAGCAATAAAAAGAGGTACAAGTATATATATGCTAGATAGAGTTGTACCAATGCTACCATTTGAATTATCAAACGGAATATGTAGTTTAAATGCAGGAGAAGATAGATTTGTACTTGCAATTGTAATGAAAATAGACAAAAATGGAATTGTAAAATCTTCAAAAGTTTCAAAAGGAATAATAAATGTAAAAGAAAGAATGACATATACAAATGTAAAAAAAATAATAGAAGATTCAGACGAAGAAGTAACAAAACGATATGAAAAATACATAGGCGATTTTAAACTTATGGAAGAACTTGCAATAATATTAAAAGACAGGCGAAACAGAAATGGAAGTTTGAATTTAAATATTCCAGAAACAAAAATAATATTTGACGAAAATGGAAAAGTTATAGACATCGTAAAATATGAGCTAAGTTTTGCAAATGAAATTATAGAGCAATTTATGCTAACTGCAAATGAAGAAATAGCCGAAACTTTCTATAATCTAAAAGCACCATTTATATACAGAGTTCACGAAACCCCAGATTTAGACAAGATAGAGGAATTAAACAAAGCTTTATATGAATGGGGATACAAAATTAAAGTTGGAGCAGATGGAGAGGTAAGTCCACTAGAATTTGCAAATATTCTAAATGACATAGAAGGCAAACCAGAAGAAAAAGTTATATCAACTTTAATTTTAAGAACACTAAAAATAGCAAGATATGAAAGTGAAAATAAAGGCCATTTTGGAATAGCAAGCAAATACTACTGCCACTTTACATCACCAATAAGAAGATACCCAGACTTATTTATACATAGAGTAATATCAGAATATTTAGAAAATAACAATAAATTATCAGCTAAAAAGAAAGCAATGTATGAAGAACAAGCAAAAGAATATGCAGATAGTTCGTCTGAAAGAGAAAAATTAGCACAAACAATAGAAAGAGAAGCTGAGGACATAAAGAAAGCAGAATATATGGAAAGTAGAATTGGAGAAGAATTCGAAGGAATAATAAGTGGTGTAACATCATTCGGTGTATTTGTAGAACTAGAAAATACAGTAGAAGGCTTAATTAGATTTGAAAACTTAGGAAATGATTATTTTGCATATGACGAAGAAAGAAAAATATTAGTAGGAGAGCACACAGGCAAAATCTTCAAAATAGGAGATAAAATAAAAATAAAAGTAATAGAAGCAAATAAATTTTTAAGAAGAGTATCATTTGCCATAGTAGAAGAACAAGATTAATAAATAAACCAAATTGCAATATTAGCAAAAACAATACCAATAATTCCTAAAACAATAACAAGCACAAACCCGTGGCTTGTTATTGTTTTTATTTAGTTCAAATAAACCATATGAAATAGTTTTTATAAAAGCATAAATACTAAAAATACATAAAAATATATTCATAAAATCACCTTAATTTTTCAAAATTAAATTAGAAGCAACAATGTTAACATCTGCTGAAACATCAAAAAAAGAATTTTTGTAATTAGATGGCCAATCCACATTATACCAATCATTTAAAGTAAGATAATTAGGTAACAAATACTTGCCAAGACCAACAATATCTGAATTATATTCAGTAGAGGTTTTATATAAAAAATCAAAAATATGATTTTCAATATAGCTATTAGCGTATTCAGAAATAATATCTAAATTTTTTTTAACAGAGAAATCTGAGTTAGAAGCAAGAGAAACAATTGTTGCTTTTAAATACACATGAACAGAAATATATGGAGAGCCATTTACTAATTTAACAGATATATCTGGTTTTTTTAATTGTAAAACAGATAAGTTTATAAGCTTTGTGTTATCAAATGGATCAGGGATGCTGATTAATGCTGTTTGAAGCTTTTGGTTTAATATTAGATAACACAAACTATCCATAGAGGTCATTTCTCCGAACTAAAATACCATTATGAAAAACAGCAAGACCGCTTATTTCCATATTATTTTTATTAGAAATATTTGCTTGGCTAGCTGTGTATTGACTATCTATATCAATATAATTAATATCATTTGGCATAATATGGGTAGAAGGTAAATTTAATCCCGCCAAAATAGCAGTAGGTTCTGAATAATTATTTTTTAAAGAATTATAAAAATCTAATAAAGTAACATTTTTAGAAAAACCACTATAATCACCAGAACTTAACACGATTTCGTAAAAACGAGCAGTTAGAGTAACTAAAACAGGCTGATTAATATTGATAAAATCTTCTGCATCACACTTAGAAATTACAATACTGCAATCAGGTCTAATTTCAGTATTATTTATAAATGTTGCAACTTCGTCACTTATATCATTGCTAGCAAAATTTTCGGAAAAAACAATAATTTTGCAATGCGATAAATTAAGTTTTTTACTAATATAGCTATTAAGCATATTAATTCCAGAATTTATGCTTGCACACTCAACAGTAGTTATTGTAGAACCACTGGACTGCTCAGATTTGCCAGAACTTGAAGAACCAGAAGGGGTTGCAATTTGAAATGTTAGTTTTAGCAAGTTAGTATCACCATTATCAATACCAATAGCAATAACATATGCTAGATTTTCTACACTTTGACTTATTGAATTATGATTAGTAACTGAAAGAAGTAAAATAATAAATGCAATACCTATTAAAAAAAATATTTTTTTCATAAATGTATCCTTTCTATTTTAGAGGAATTGGTTTTTTATTACTTTTTAAATATGCAAGTAATAATATAATAAATAAAAGTACAAATAGTGCTAAAAAGTAATATGAAAATATAATACGCTGATAAAATCTTAAATCTGTAACATTTTTTATTGAAAGAGTAACTCCTAAAACAATTGATGCAAAAGCATAAATTGTGCATGATCTGTTTTTTAAATTACACATCTTTTGAAATGTACTTGTTAGAAAATAAAAAATAATACTTAAATAAGAAAATGTTGATAAAATCCATAGAAAAATGTATAAGGCATCAACTCTTTCTAGTATGGGACCAAAAGAAATTGCTTTGGCTAAAAGATAAACTGAAAGCAAATCCTCTGTAATACTTGCAAATGGAAATGTTACTAATAGCGAAATTACAGTAAAAAGCAAGTACAAAGAAGAAATAACAACTGAAATTATGCCAATTCTTTTGAACTTTGTAGTATCTTTTAAAAGTGGAGTTATAAGGAATAAATAAATTAACCCACTAAATGCATATAAATTTGTTAAATTGTCAAAAAAAGTTTCTTTTAATCCATAGCCCAAAAGAGGAGTTAAATGTGTAAAATCAAATTTTATACCAGTATAAATAAACAATGCCATAACAGGAATAAATAATATCCAAAGCACAATTAAAGCTGTTTTAGCAATTACATTTATGTCATATCTGGCAATAAAAATAGAACCAATAAGAAAAAGTAAAATTATGAATAACACATTTGTATTAGATAAATAAATAATACTTAAACAATTTCCCATATGAGCAATAATTAGTGCAGCAGATAATATAAAAAATCCAATTAAAGCAATACACACAATTGTTTTAAGAATATTTCCAGCTAAAAATTTGCTAATATCAATAATATCTAGGTTAATAAATTTTGCAAATAATTTGCAAATAATCCAAAATAAGAAAAAGGCAAGTAAAGAAAGAAAAATAGTATGAAGCCAAGCACTACTAGCAGTATCTGTAATAATTTCTTTGGAAACTCCTAAAATAACTTGATTAATTATAATTATAATAAATAAAGCAATTGCTTCATTTATGCAAATCTTTTTAAAATTCAAATAAATCACTCCTAAAACTAATGGTTATATTTTTTCCAGACCATAGATATATTATTTTCTTTAATAGGTTTTTTGGTATCCAAAAAGCTAGCACGTTTTTCTCTAAACCAAATTGGATGAACAAAAAAAGTATCTGTATTATTTCCTGTTTCAGATGGTACATAAGGAGCTAAATATGGAACACCAAAAGACTTTAAATTTGCAAGTATACATATATATATTAAAAGACCAAGAATAATTCCTAAATATCCAGCAATATAACCTAAAAATAAAAATATAAAACGCAAAAATCTAAGAGTAAAACTTAATTCATAATTTGGAACGGCAAATGAGCAGATTCCTGTAATTGCCACAATTATAATTAAAATTGGGCTAACAATACTAGCACTAACAGCAGCCTCTCCTAAGATTAAAGCACCAACAATACCTATGGTAGGACCAATAGGAGAAGGAACTCTAAGACCAGCTTCTCGTATTAATTCAAATGAAATTTCCATAATTAAAATTTCAAAAATAATAGGAAAAGGAACAGACTCCCTAGAAGACGCAATTGCAAATAATAGTTCTGTTGGAATAAGTTCAGAATGATAAGTTGTAGTTGAAATATAAAGTCCAGGTAAAAGCAAAGCGAAAAACATAGCAATAAGTCTAATGATTCTTAAAACATTGGAAAATTGATGCTTTAAGTTTAAATCTTCAGGAGAAGAAATAAAATCTACAAATATTCCAGGGGCTACTAAAACATAGGGAGAACCATTTACAATAATTGCAACTCTACCTTCAAATAGTAAATTGGCGACTTTATCTGGTCTTTCAGTGGAAATAATTTGAGGAAAACTGGTATTTCCATTATCTTGAATTAATTGCTCTAATTGACCAGAAGAAATAATACTATCAATATCTAAATTATTTATTCTATATTTAACTTCTCCAACTAAATCATTATTTGCAATATTTTTTAAATAACACACAGCAATTTTGGTTTTGCTAATTTTGCCAACAGTGGAATTTTCTACAATTAAATTTTCACTATTTACCAATCTACGTAAAATTGAAGTATTAACTCTAAGAACTTCAACAAATGCTTCTTGGGAGCCTTTAACAACAACTTCGTTTTGCGGTTCAGAAACGCTTCTATGCTTAAACCCCTTTACATCTAAACTAAAAGAAATAGGCAAAGTATCCACAAATAATGCACAATTTCCGGAATTTATATCAGAAATAATATCATTAAATTCAGAAATTTTTGTAATATCATTTTGAGGTATAAGAGAATTTAAAATATATTCTTCTAAATTAAATTTTTTGACTTTTTTAACAGTAATATTATTAGTAATAGCAGTGGATAGAGGACGGGGCTTAATACCTTTGTTTAAAATCATAAGTGGTTTTAAAATAAAATCATTTATCGCATCAGAATTAACCATTCCGTCAATGTAAACAATAAAGGCATTATATTCCTTATCATGTGCATTAAATTTGAATTCTCTAAATTTTATATCATTACTAATTAAGGAATTATATTTAGATTTCATATATTCTAAATTTACACTAAGAGTAGAAAAAATATCATTATATTCAGTCTGTTCAGTTTCTTGTATGTTAGAAGTATCTTCATTTGGAAGTGAAAAATTGTATTCCTCATTTTCCGTATAAGAGAAGATATCTTTTAATAAATTAACAAATTTTTTTGTATTATTCATTTGCAAACTCCTAAAATAATCATTACTAGTATTATGTGTCAAAACAGTAAAAAAATATACTATGGAAAATTTTAGAAAAACAGGTATAATTTGACCAGAAAATAATATACATTTATTAAAGTTTAAGTGTACAAACATTTTATTAGGAGGTAAATTAAAATGGAAAACTTAGAAATATATGAAGATATAGCTAAAAGAACTGAAGGAGATATATATGTTGGCGTTGTAGGACCAGTTCGAACAGGAAAGTCCACATTTATAAAAAAATTTATGGACTTACTTGTAATACCAAATATAGAAAATACATATAAAAAAGAAAGAGCAAGAGACGAATTACCACAAAGTGCGGCTGGAAGAACAATAATGACAACTGAACCTAAATTTATACCAAATGAAGCAGTAGAAATAACAATTGACGACAATATAAAATTAAAAACAAGACTAGTAGACTGTGTTGGATATTTGGTAGATAATGCAATAGGATATTTAGAAGATGACATGCCAAGAATGGTTAAAACACCATGGTCAGAAGAAGAAATGCCTTTTGAGGTTGCTGCTGAAATTGGCACAAGAAAAGTTATAACAGAACATTCTACAATAGGCATATTAGTAACAACAGATGGAACTATAACAGACATTCCAAGGGAAGATTATATAGAGGCAGAGGAAAGAGTGGTAAAAGAATTAAAGGATTTGAAAAAGCCTTTTGTTATTGTACTAAATTCTGAAAATCCCAATTCGGATTATACAATTGCATTATCCGAAAAGCTTGAAAATAAGTATGGAGTAAGTGTTGTAAGAACAAACTGCTTAGATTTGGATATTAATGATATCAATCAAATTTTTAGCAAGATATTATATGAGTTCCCAGTAGAAAGAATAAATATTGAGTTTCCAAAATGGGTTGAAGGATTAGATTCAACACATTGGATAAAAAATACTTTATATACAAATGTGAAAGAAGCCTTTAAGGGAATTCAAACTTTGAAACAGATAAATTCAGGAGTTGAAAAAATTAAGAAAACAGAGATTATAACAAGGGTTATAACTGACGAAATCAAGCTGGGTACTGGTAGTGTAACATTAGAAATCAATTTAAAGGAAGAACTATTTTATCAAGTCCTAACAGAGATTTCAGGAGTTACTGTTGAAAACGAAGGCGATTTATTTGCTATAATTTCTGAATTAGCAAAAGTTAAGAAGGAGTACAGCAAAATTGAGTATGCTATGCAAGAAGTGAAGTCTAAGGGATATGGAATTGTTACACCTAGTATGGAGGATTTGATTTTAGAGGAGCCTGAGATGGTTAAACAAGGTAGCAGATTTGGGGTAAAACTTAGAGCTAAGGCACCTAGTATACATATGATTAAGGCTGATATTGAGACAGAGGTTTCGCCTATTGTGGGAAGTGAGAAACAGTCTGAGGAGCTTGTAAATTATTTGCTTTCTGAGTTTGAGAATGATCCGAAGAAGATTTGGGAGTCTAATATTTTTGGAAAGAGTTTGCATGAGCTTGTGAATGAAGGATTGCAGAATAAGCTTTCTAGGATGCCGGAAGAAGCACAAGGTAAGTTGCAGGAAACTTTGGAGAGGATTGTGAATGAAGGAAGCGGAGGGTTGATTTGCATCATTTTGTAATGTAAGTAGGCCGGGCAAATCCGAGCAAAAATATATATTAAAATTTCGTTCCTTACTGGGCGGATTAATCATATGAGGTAGCTAGTGAATTGTCAAAGCATGGAGGAGTTAATCTGGCTTATCTGTATGAAGTGTATCCTTCCAAACTGCGCGTCACTGCATTTTAATATATATTTTTGCTCGGATTTGCCCTACTCTATATGTTCATATTCCTATTGGTCAATTGAAAAAGTAAACTCTAATTAGAAAAGGTAACTTCTATTTATTGATTTAATGCTATTTAAAAGAAAAAATAAGATAAATAGATGGGGGGATTGAAAAGTTGCAAATATTATGTAAATGTGGTAAAATTAATGTATATGGCAATGGCTGTATTTTTGTTGTGGTTAGATGTGTTTTTTTACTTAGGAGGAATGCTTGATGCAGGATTATAATGATTTTTTGGTTAAAAATGTTGAGAGTTTGGCTGATGCTATTGAGCGGAGAAAGGCTGGATGGAAGAGTTGGAAGCATAGACTGGTAAATAATGAAGATTATTTTATGAAGTTTCTGGCTATTAACATTTTGCTGTATGTTTTGGCTTGGCTGTTGTTTAAAGGATTTGCATTGTGTGCTTATTTGTTTTTTATTGCTTTTTATATTTATTTGCAGATTAGGGTTGAGAAAAAGTGCACTTATACTTTAAATCCTGCTGAGTTAAAACTTACTTCTGTTCATGAAGCAGGGCATGCTATCGTGGGATGGGCTTTGAATATTAAAGTTAAACTGGTTACAACAAAACCAGAAAACAACTCTTTTGGTAAGGTAGCTTTTATGCAAAATAGATTGGATTTTAGATCTGAGCTAAGAGATGAAATTGCCATGTACCTCGGAGGGATGGTTGCAGAAGATCTAGCTTTTGGCGAACATACCTATGGGTGTAATCAGGATGTTAAAGATGCAATCGATTTGGCTAAAAAGTGTTTGTCTAGATATGCTATGGGAGAATGTTTTATTTATAAAAATGAAGAAGAATTGAACATAGCAATTGACAAACTTTTACAAGAGTGTAAGAGCAAAGCAGAAGAAATTTTGAAAAACAATAAAAAACTTTTGCTGGCATTGACCCAAGAACTCGAATTGAAACGCGAATTAAAAGGAGATAAGGTGGTTGAATTTTTAGAAAAAAATAGGAACGAATAACATCTAACTAAAAAAGCTCTGCATAATGTGGAGCTTTTTTATAATGTTGACAAAGTATAAAAAATATGATGATTACATAAGTGGTGAAAAGAGCAAAAAAATTAATGAATGCCAAAAGTTGAAAAAAGTCGAAATAATAAAAAAACATGAAAATCGAACAAAAAATAATTAAAGTATTGAAAATTACAATGAAAATATGATAACATATGAACAAGGAAAAAATAAAAAACAAAGGGAGCAAGAAAATGGTAAATACAAAAATGGCTGAAAGCCTTGTCGTTGTACACACACACACACACATCTTTATTAGAAAATAATGAAATAAATGAATTTGATATAGAAACGACAACTAAACTTAGTATTTTATGCTAAGTTTAGTTGTCGTTTTTTTGTTTGCTTCATAGGGGACGTTTCCTTTTGAGTCAAAATGACTCATTGGGGACACATC
>USMK01000035.1 GCA_900555835.1 uncultured Clostridium sp. | reverse complement strand
AGACCTGCCATTTCGAATATTATGCAAAGAAAATGGAGCAGGCTTGGTGTGTACAGAAATGGTAAGTGCAAAAGCGTTGTATTATGGGGATGAAAAAACAAAGAAATTGCTAGATACAACAGGGGAAAAAAGACCAGTATCAGTTCAAATTTTCGGAAGTGATGTTCAGTCTATGAAATGTGCAACAGAGTATGTAAATGATATTGCAGATATAATAGATATAAACATGGGTTGTCCAGCACCAAAGGTTGTGAAAAATGGTGATGGAAGCAAATTATTATTAGACTTAGAATTGATAGAACAAATTGTTACAGAAGTAGTAAAATCTGCAAAACATCCAGTAACTGTGAAAATAAGAAAAGGCTGGGATGAAGAACATATTGTTGCAGTAGAGGCGGCAAAAATAATAGAAAAAGCAGGAGCTTCTATGCTCACAATTCATGGAAGAACCAGGGAAGAATTTTATTCTGGACATGCCGATTGGGATATAATAAAAAAAGTAAAAGAAGCGGTAAGTATACCTGTAATAGGAAATGGAGATATAAAAACACCACAAGATGCAAAAGAAATATTTGAAAAAACAGGTGTAGAAGGAATAATGATAGGCAGAGCTTCACTTGGAAATCCATGGATATTTAAAGATATAATAAATTATTTAGAAAAAGGAGAAGAAAATTGCCAAATTTCAAATCAAGACAAATTAAAAACCATTCTTAGACATATTGATATGGAAGTTAAGCAAAAAGGAGAAAATGTTGCTGTAAAGGAACTGAGAAAACACATAGCTTGGTATACAAAAGGTTTGCAAGAAAGTACAAAAATAAGAGAAAAAATAAATATAATTCAAACACAAAAAGAACTTGCAGATTGTCTTACAGAATACTTTAATTCAATATAGAATAAAAATAGAATAGCTTTAAATAGCTATTCTATTTTGTTTAAGGAGGGGGAAAATTGAAGTGGTTAAATGAACTGCCAAAGAAAAAAATAATAATAGGCTTAGTTATTATTTTAATAATTGCAATTTCATTTTGTGTTATAAAATTTAATTATAAAACCCAGAATTTTGGAAATAATATAAATATAAAAAATAAAGATTCAATTGTTAATAATATTTTAAATATGAAGTCATATGAAGCTGATGTAACAATAAATGTAAAAAGTAACAAAAATGAAAATACATATGAAATAAAACAGGAAAATGTAGGGGAAAATGAATATAAACAAATAATAAAAATGCCAAATTCAGCACAAGGAATGGAAATAATATTCAAAGAAAATAAACTAGAAGTAAAAAATACAAAACTAAATTTAAGCAAAATATATGAAAACTACAAATATATAGCAGAAAATGCACTAATATTAACATCATTTGTAAAAGAATATCAAGCAGGAAACGAAACAAATATACAGGAAGACGAAGAACAAATTATTCTAAATGTAAAATTGAAAAATGAGCAAAATAAATATACAAAATACAAGACCTTATATATAAATAAAAAAACAGGCAAACCAACCAAAATGGAAATAAAAGATATAACACAAAATGTACGAGTTTACATATTATATAATGAGATAAAAATTAATAGTTTGCAAGAAACAAAATAATTTTAGCAGGCTAAAATTTGTATCAAATATTTAAAATATATCAAAACAATGAAAATTTAAATATAGAAGCAATGGGAGTGAATAAAATGGTAATTAAAAGAGGAGATATGTTTTATGCAGATTTAAGCCCAGTAATTGGTTCAGAACAAGGAGGAATACGACCAGTATTGATTATACAAAATGATATGGGCAACAAATACAGCCCAACCGTAATTGCTGCTGCGATTACATCTCAAATAAACAAAAATAAATTGCCTACACACATAGAAATAGATTCCGAAGAATTTGGACTTAAATCAGACTCAGTAGTTCTAACAGAACAAATAAGAACAATAGACAAAAGCAGACTAAAAGAAAAAATAGGTCATATAGATGACGAAAAGATAATGGATAAAATAAACAATGCCATAGGAGTAAGCTTCGGCTTGTAATGAAAATAACCGCTATACGTTGAATTTATAAAAAGAACGTACGGCGGTTATAATTTGATATTTTATAAATATGAAATTATTTAATAAATATTTACAAAAAAAATCTATTAGTATATAATTTATTAATAAAAATTTGAAAGGAATACTAATATGATAAATGATGTTATAAATTGGGTGAAATCGGTTGATTTGCATACTGCACTTATGATAATTGAGGCTGTTTTAATTATTGCAATTTTTAAGGTATTTAGTCCATTGTTTTCACTTATCGTTTTGAAAATATTTAAAATAAAAAAGAGTAAAGAAGAATTAAAAAATACAGCATATTATAAAACCTTGAAAAAGTTTTTTCCAATACTTCGGAATATACATTGCAACACTTGCGCTAGATTTAAGTCCAGAGATATTTGCTATAATTACGAAAATATTTAAAATAATAGTAATAATTTTAGTTGCAAATGGTCTTTCGATTTTTGTTGAAACAAATACCAAAGTCTTAACTTTTTTGCAAGAGAAAACTAAATATGGAGATAATAGTAAAATTGGAAATTTCATAATTAAAATTTTAAAAACCATAATTTATATCATTGCTGGTTTTGTTGTAATAAAAGAATTGGGGTATGATTTAAGCGGATTGGTTGCAGGCTTAGGACTTCGGAAGCGTTGTGGTAGCTCTTGCTGCACAGGATTTAGCCAAAAATATATTTGGTGGTGCAACAATATTTATTGATAAACCATTCATAATAGGAGACTGGATAAAAACATCAAAATGCGAAGGAACCGTAGAAGACATAACATTTAGAACAACAAGAATAAGAAACTTTGAAAACCTAGAAGTAGTAGTACCAAACTCAGAACTAATAAATGAATCAATAGTAAATTATAACAGGCTAGATAAAAGAAGAATGAAAATAAATTTCTACATAAGTTTAGACACACCATCAGAAATAGTAGAAAGAATAGTAAAAAGACTAAAAATTGTGCTAGAAAATACCGAAAATGTAATAACTGGAAGTGTGCAAGCAAACTGGCAAGAAATAGACGAAAAAGGAATAAAAATATACATATATCTAGACACAGACCAAGTTTCATATGACTACTTTATGAAACAACAAACAAAGGTAAGACTAGAAATACTAAAAACTTTGGAAACGGAGAATTTAAAATTGGCATATCCAGAAATTACTATAAATAAAAAAGAAGAAAATTAAGAAAATTGAGGATGGAGGAAAAACAACCAACTTCCTAAGTGAAAAGTAAAAATATAAAATTTAAAAATCGAGTTCGACCTTACGGACTTTCCTTAGGCAGGCTCGCTTAGTGTGTATCTCAAAGCAATTTTTGTGCTAACAATAAACGCCTTGGAGAACGGAGACTTTTTAAATTTTATATTTTTACTTTTCACGGACAGGCACCAACTTTAATGTTTTTCCCTCCGCCCCCAAAAACATTGAGAAATGAGGGAGTTTTATGAGTGAGGTTAGGTGGACTTTGGAGCAGGGGATGGCTATTGGAGAGAAGGGAGAGAATATCCTTGTGGCTGCTGCTGCTGGTAGTGGTAAGACTGCGGTTTTGGTTGAGAGAATTATACAGAAAATTATAAATGATAAAATTGATATAGATAAAATTTTGGTGGTTACTTTTACCAATGCTGCTGCTGCTGAAATGAGAGAGAGAATTTTGGAAGCAATTTATAAAAAACTTGACGATAATCCAGAAGACGAACATTTACAAAAACAAATTGTATTGCTTGGTAAATCTAATATTTCTACAATCCACTCATTTTGCTTGGATGTTATAAAAAACAATTTTTATGAAATAAATGTATCTCCAAATTTTAGAATAGGGGATACGGCTGAAATTGATTTGATTAAACAAGAAGCAATTGAAGAAGTTTTTGAGAAATTATATGAGGAGGAAAATCATGATTTTATAAAACTTTTGGATACTTATGAAGGTTACCGAAATGACGATAATTTAAAATCAATGATTTTAAAAATATACAATTATATACAAAGTAATCCTTTCCCAGAAAAATGGCTGAATGAAAAAGTTGAAGAATTTAATTTGCCAGAAGATACTGAAATTGCAGTTACTACCTGGGGAAAAATTATTATAAATGAATTTGTAGAAAACATAGAAGATGGAATAAAAAAACTTGAACATATTGCACATAAATTAAAATTATTGCCAGATGCAGATAAATTTTATACTGCTATACAAACAGATATAATTGAGTATAATTCTATTATACAAAGCACGGGAAATTGGGACATTTTAATGCAAAAAGCACACAGTATAGATTTTTCAAAATGGCCAACAAATAAAAAGTTTACATTAGAAATTAAGGACACTGCAAAAGATATAAAAAATGAAGTAAAAAAGAAGTTTGTAAAAGACCGAGATAGTTATTTGATTTTTAATTCTGAACAAATAAAAACAGATATTAAATATATGTATAACTTACTAAATACAATCAGAAAAATTATTATAGAATTTTCAGAATTATTTGAAGCTAAGAAAAGAGAAAAGAACATAATAGACTTCAATAACATAGAACATTTTGCTTTGCAAATACTAGTACAACAAAATGAAGAAGGAGATTTTGTTCAAACAGAAACTGCTAAGAAATATATGGAAAAATTTGAAGAAATAGCAATAGACGAATACCAAGACAGTAATATGGTTCAAGAACAGATTTTAACTGCTATTTCTAATGGTAAAAATATGTTTATGGTAGGTGATGTAAAACAAAGTATATATAAATTTAGACAAGCCAGACCAGATTTATTTTTAGGTAAATATGAAAAATATAAATTAAAAGAAGATATAAAAAAAGGCGACGACCTAAAAATACAATTGTTCAGAAATTTTAGGAGCAGAAAAAATGTGCTAAATTTAACAAATACCGTATTTAAAAACATAATGAGCAAAGAATTAGGAGAAATTGACTATACAGAAAACGAATATTTGACACAGGAAAAAGACTATGATGAACCAGAGAACGAAAATATCAATTATGGAGGAAAAGCCGAATTACACATAATTGATATGGCAAAAGAAGAAAGCGCAGATGAAAATGAAGAAGAGGAAGATTTGCACTTAGAAAAAGCTGAAATAGAGGCTATGTTTGTTGTTAACAAGATAAAAGAACTAATGAGCAGTGATTATAACATATATGATAAAAAACAGAAGAAATACAGAAAATTAAAATACAAAGATATTGTAATTTTGCTAAGAGCAACATCAGCTGTTGCACCAATATATGAAAAAGCCTTAATCGAAAACGAAATTCCAGTTTTTAGTGATACTGGAACAGAATATTTGGATTCCATAGAAATACAAACTATAATGTCTGTTCTGAAAATAATAGACAATCCACTTCAAGACATACCACTTGTAGCCGTTATGAGAAGTATGATTGGAGGATTTACAGATAATGACCTAATTCAAATTAGATTATACAAGAAAACTGGCTATTTTTATGAAGCAATTGAAGAAGCAAAAAATCAGGAAAAAGATACAGAATTAAAAACAAAAATAGAAAAATTTTTAGATCAAATTGAAAGTTGGAGAGAAAAGGCGGAATACCTAAATATAGACGAGCTTATTTGGAATATTTACATTGAAACAGGTTATTACAACTATGTAAATCTAATGCCAGATGGAGATGTAAGAGTTGCCAACTTAAAAATGTTATTTGAACGTGCAAAAAACTTTGAAACTGCGACTTTTAAAGGATTATTCAACTTTATAAATTTTATAGATAAATTGAAACTAAATAGTGGAGATATGGGAGCTGCTAAGCTAATTGGAGAAAACGAAAATGTTGTAAGAATAATGAGCATTCACAAAAGTAAAGGTCTTGAATTTCCAGTAGTATTTTTATGTGATAGTGCGAAACAATTCAATTTAAGAGATTTAAATGACAGTATAATATTGCATCAAGAAATAGGCTTAGGACCTAAATATATAAATAGTGATAAAAAAATAGAATACAACACAATTGCAAAAGAGGCAATAAAAATAAGTTCAAAAGTTGAAGCTATTTCAGAGGAAATGAGGGTTTTGTATGTTGCATTAACAAGAGCAAGAGAAAAACTAATAATAACTGGTGTAGAAAAAGATTATGCTAAATCAATAGCTGATAAACAGAAAAAATTAGAGATGTATGACAAGCTAGAACCAACGCTTATAAAACAATCCAAATCATATCTTGCTTGGCTAGAACTTGTAAATTTATATGACGATACTGAAATGAAAGAACTGCTAGAAATATATACTTACAAAGCAAAAGATATAACCAAAAAGGCCACGCAAGAAGATAAAAAAGAAGAAATTTCTATAAAAGATTGGCTTCCAGAATTAGGAGAAATAGACGAAAAAATCAATCAATTACTAAGTTGGAAATATCCAAATTTGTTTGCTACAACATTAGAAAGTAAAACATCTGTAACTAAAATAAAAGAAATTCAAAATGGAAAAACAAAACAGGAAATAATATTACCAAAGCCTAAATTTTTAAACAAAACAGAAAAACTAACAAGTGCAGAAAAGGGAACACTTGTGCATTTATGCCTACAAAAAATGAATGTAGCAATTCATAATACAAAAGAAAAAATACAAGGACTAATTCAAGAATTGGTAGAAAGAAAAATAATTACACAAAATGAAGCAGACCAGATAAATATTGATTTATTATACAAATTTTCACAAAGTGAATTAGCAAAAGACATATTAAATGCAAAAAAAGTATACAAAGAAGCACCATTTTATATAAGTCTTCCAGCAAAAGAAATTTACAATGTAAAAACAGAAGAACAAATTCTAGTTCAAGGTATAATAGACTTGTATTTCGAAGATGCCAAAGGTAAAATTACATTGGTAGATTACAAAACAGACTATGCTAAGGACGAAAATGAATTAATAGAAAAATACAAAGCTCAATTACAATTATACAAAAGAGCCATAGAACAGGCTACAGGAAAGCCAGTGGGAAATGTGTACATATACTCAACATATTTAAATAAAAAGCTTGATATCAAGTTTCTTAAATGATAAAATATATGCATTAAAAAAAAGCGAGGAGAATTAAAAATGAATTTACCAAATAAACTTACTATATTTAGAATTTTATTAGTTCCAATAATGGTTGTTATACCATTATTTAACATTGAAGGAAGTTTTTTTAATATTCCTATTTCATATTGGATTATAAATATTATTTTTGTAATTGCATCAATTACAGATAAGCTAGATGGCTACTTAGCCAGAAAGAATAATCAAGTTACTTCTTTTGGAAAATTTGCAGATCCACTTGCTGATAAAATTCTTGTTATTTCTGCATTGGTAATGCTTGTAGAAGCCACAAGACTTCCAGCTTGGATTCCTATAATTGTACTTGCAAGAGAGTTTATTGTATCTGGTTACAGATTAGTTGCTGTTGAAAAAGGCGGAAAAGTTATAGCAGCAAGTTTTTGGGGTAAACTAAAAACAGTTACTCAAATGATTGCAATTATACTAGCCTTTTTAGATGTAAACAAATTTGCTGAATTTTTATCTGGAAATCTAGACGGTATGAGTCTAATTCTAAATATACTATGGTCTGGAATGATGCTTATATCGGTAATTGCAACAGTATTTTCTGGTTGGGATTATTTGAAAAACGGAAAAGATTTATTAAAAGATTAGAGGAGATTTAAAGTGGAAAAAACAGAAGCTAAAAAAAGAATAATTGAACTAAGAGCAATACTAGAATATCATGCTAGAAAGTATTATGACGAAGACAGCCCAGAGATTTCAGACTACGAATATGATATGCTAATGAATGAACTTAAAGCCTTGGAAAGAGAATTTCCAGAATTTATAACAAAAGATTCTCTTACTCAAAAGGTTGGAGGAACTGTAAAAGAAGGTTTTGAAAAAGTCGAACATGAAGTACCACTTCAAAGTTTACAAGATGTTTTTGATTATGAAGAAATCTATGATTTTGATAGAAGAATGAGAAAATCAGCAAAGGAATTTAATAAACCACTTGAATATGTAGTTGAAACCAAAATAGATGGCCTTTCAGTTAGCTTAGAGTACAAGCAAGGAATATTTATAAGAGGTGCAACAAGAGGAAATGGACTAATTGGAGAAGATGTAACAGATAATTTAAAAACTGTAAAAACAATTCCAAAAAGATTAAAAGAAGATGTAGATATAATAGTTAGAGGAGAAGTATTTATTTCAAAAGCAGATTTTGATAAAATGAATGAAGAAAGAGAAATACTAGACGAACCACTATTTGCAAATGCTAGAAATGCAGCAGCCGGCTCACTTAGACAATTAGACAGCAAAGAGGCTAGCAAAAGACCACTTGATATATATTGTTTTAATGTTCAAAAATGTGAAAAAGAATTAACATCACACTTTGAAGCCTTGGAATACTTGAAAAAACTAGGATTTAATGTAAACCCAGTAAGAAAAAAATGTACTACAATGGAACAGGTCATAAAAGAAATAGAAAAAATAGGTGAAAATAGAGAAAAACTAAGCTTTGGAATAGACGGAGCAGTTATAAAAGTAGATAATTTACAATTAAGAGAAGAAATAGGAACAACCTTCAAAGTTCCTAAATGGGCAATTGCATACAAATATCCCCCAGAACAAAAAGCAACATTGCTAAAAGATATTACTTTCCAAGTAGGAAGAACAGGAGCAATAACTCCAATGGCAATATTAGAGCCAATAAAAGTTGCTGGTTCAACAATATCTAAAACAACACTTCATAATGAGGATTTCATAAAAGAAAAAGGCCTAAAAATAGGAGATACTGTGTTAATTCAAAAAGCAGGAGACGTAATACCAGAAGTTGTAGGAGTTGAAGTAGACAAAAGAACTGGTGAAGAAAAAGATTTTGAAATGCCAACAAAATGTCCAGTATGTGGAGGAGTGCTTGTAAGAGAACCAGGAGAAGCAGTTACAAGATGTATAGGAATAGAATGTCCTGCCAAACTATTAAGAAGTATAGTTCATTTTGCTTCAAAAGTTGGAATGGACATAAATGGCTTAGGATATGCCATAATAGAGCAACTTGTAGGCAAAGGTTTAATAAATAACATTGCAGATATTTACACACTAAGCAAAGAAGATATAGCTTCATTAAAAAAGAATGGAGATAAATTTGCACAAAAATTAGTAGATGCAATAGCAAAAAGCAAAGAAAATGAACTAAGCAAATTGATAAATGCCTTAGGAATAAGACACATAGGCACAAAATCAGCTAAAATATTAGCAAAAAGATATGGAAATATAGATGCATTAATGAATGCAAGCTTTGACAGTCTAAATGAAACAGACGAAATAGGAGAAATAACGGCAGATAGCGTATCAGAATTCTTTATGCAAGACCAAACAAAGGACCTAATTGAAAGACTAAAACAAGCAGGAGTTAATATGATAGAACACGGACAAGAACTAATAGACGATAGATTTGCAGGAAAAATATTTGTACTAACAGGAACCTTAGAAAAACATTCAAGAGACGAAGCTAGCAAAATAATAGAAAGCTATGCAGGAAAAGTATCTAGCACCGTTTCTAAAAAAACAGACTACGTACTAGCAGGCGAAGAAGCAGGAAGCAAACTAACAAAAGCCGAAAAGCTAGGAGTAACAATAATCACAGAAGAACAATTTGAAGAAATGATAAAATAGGAGAAAACAATGCAAGAATATACATTTAACCATTTTTGGAAAGATTTAGATGATGGACTAGAAATCTACTACAACTATATGGACAAGCGCTACTTAATCTACAAACTAACAAAAAACTGCTACAAACAAGAACTAATAACAGATCCCAACGAAAAAAGCCCACATCCAAAAATGTCAATATTAACACTAAAACGAGTGAAGGAATTATTTGAATTTATGACTGAATTTGAATATAAGACGGGGATTGGAAATTAGGTGAATTGGAGGTATTGTATGAAATTAAAATTGGTACTTATTATATCTATAATATTATTAATTACTATAATATGTAAATTTGAGGAAATAAATGAATACAACTACCAAGAAATTACTGATATAAGTCAAAAAACAAATGAATATAATGATAAATGCTATGGGTATAATACTAAAATAGACGGAAGCATTAGGGAATGGATGCTAATTAGATATGAGAATAATTAAAATCCCTATTGCAAATATTATATACTTAATATATAATACAAAACAGAAAAGCTAATTGCTTAAATCAAAAGAGGAGGAAAGAGCGAATGGATAAAGTTAAGGATAAGGGAGCTATTATTGTTTGTGCAGTTGCAATTGTTTTAATTATTGTGTTATTAGTTGTTAAGGGTGGACAAAAAAATAATGTTGAAAACACAAACCAAAACACAAATAATCAAATTGAAAATTCAGTTACAGAGCCAACACAAGATAATACAACAGTTGAAAAATACGTACAAGAAAGTGCAAATGGTGGAAAAGTTAATACAAGTGAGCAATTAAAGAAAACTAAAACAATTGATGGATTAGAAATTTCTGATATTAGATTAGTTGAAAACGGAAACCTAAGCCAAATAGTTGCAAATGTTAAAAATCCAACTAGCGAAACAAAAGGTAATTTCGACATTTTAATAACAGCTCTTGACGAAAACGGAAACAAATTACTTTCTTTAACAGGAGTAATTGATACTGTAAAACCAGGAGAAACTGTACAATTAAACGCATCTGTAACAGCAGACATTGCAAATGCATACGACTTTACAGTTGAGAAAAAATAGAAAAATATATTGAATAAATCCTTATTTTGTGTTATAAACAAATAAGGATTTATTTTTAATTAAGATAGGAGATAGAGAAAAAATGAACAATAACAATATATGGGTAAAAATAATAGCAGCAATTCTTTTAATAGCATTAGTATCAGCATCTGTATTTTCATTAATATACTATTTATTTATGTAGTAAAAGAGGTAAAAAATGATAGAAAATTTTCAAACAATGTTTAATAATTTTTATAAAAACAATATAGCAGATTATTTACAACTATTACACGAATATCCAATAAAATTGGTTTTACTAATATTGGATTTAAGTATAGTAATATTTTTAGGATATAAATTACTTCAAATTGTAAAAGGTACAAGAGCTTGGCAATTACTAAAAGGAATAGTATTCCTAATAATTGCAACAGCATTAAGTGGAATTTTGCAATTACACGTACTAAATTTTATATTATCTTCTTGTATGACATATGGTGCATTGCTTTTAATAGTGGTATTCCAACCAGAGTTAAGAAGAGCCTTGGAACAGCTAGGAACTAGCAAATTAACTAAATTCTTTGGAATAGATAAAGATATTGCCACAAAAACAAGAGAAAATATATACAAAATAGTAATAGCAGTAACAGAACTTGCAAAAACAAAAACAGGTGCATTAATTGTTATCGAAAGAGAGATAGGACTAAAAGATATAATTAGTTCTGGAATATATATGGGGGCTGAAATTTCGCCACAATTGCTTGTAAATATATTTGTTCCAAATACACCATTACATGATGGAGCTGTTGTAATTAGTGAAAACAAAATTTCCGCAGCTGCTTGTATGTTGCCACTTGCAAGTGATAAAGATATAGCAAAAGAGCTAGGAACAAGGCACAGAGCTGCAATTGGAATTTCAAAAGAATCTGATGCATTGGCAGTGGTTGTTTCAGAAGAAACTGGCAAAATTTCTATTGCAAAAGATGGCACATTGATAGCTGATTTAAAAGAAGATGCATTAAAGAAAATTTTAATAAAAAATGTAGTAACCAAAAGATTTCCACAAGAAAAACAAAATGGAACAGAAAAAATAGTTGCAATGAAAAAAAGTATAACAAGCAAATTTAAGAAAGCAGATAAAAAGGCTGATAAAAAAGAAGAAAATAAAGAAAATTAAGCAAAGGACGGAATATTCCGTCCTATTAATTTAAGAGGAGTAATATGAGAAATATAAAAATAATAATAGAATATGATGGCAAAGGCTTTAATGGCTGGCAAAAACAACCTGGTAAATTAAATATACAAGGGGAAATAGAAAGAGCAATATTTGAAGTAACAGGAGAAGAAGTAAATTTAATTGCTTCTGGCAGAACAGATGCAGGAGTACATAGCTTAGGGCAAACTGCTAATTTTAAAATGGAAAACAATATGCCCATAGAGAAAATACCACTTGCTATAAATTCAAAATTAAAGAAAACAATAAGAGTTCAAAGCGCCGAAGAAGTTGACGAGAGATTTCATTCTAGATACAGCTGTGTTGGAAAAAAATACAGATACATAATAAACAATGCACCAATAGAAAGTGCCATATACAAGGACTTGCAGTTGCATATTGCAACAAAGCTGAATGTAGAAAAAATGAGAGAGGCTATAAAGTATTTTGTGGGGAAATATGATTTTTCTAGTTTTAAATCTAGTGGAACGAGTAGTAAAAATAGCGTAAGGGAGATTTACAAAGCAGAGATAATTGAAGATGGCAACCTAATAAAAATTGAGCTAACAGGAAGCGGATTTTTATACAACATGGTAAGGATAATATCTGGGACATTAGTAGATGTAGGACTAGGCAAAATAGAGCCGACAGCAATACCACAAATAATCCAAAGCAAAGACCGAGGCCAAGCCGGCAAGACATTGCCACCACAGGGTTTGTATTTGGTGGAAGTGTATTATGATTCATAGGGGACGTTTCTTTTTGAAGCATTTTGCTTCATTGGGGACATATCTTGTTGAGTGCTAATGCAGTAAAGCAAAAAATTTTGATTTTCTGGGGTTAAATATATTGAATTTTTTTGGGAGTTGTGGTATTGTAAAAGGAGGAAAATGTCGGAAACAAAGGAGAAAAATTATGAAAAACCTAAAAATGGCTGAAAGCCTTGTGGCTGTACACACACACACACACATTTTATTACTGAATAAAAAAATAAATAAATTTGATATAGAGAAGGCAACTAAATTTAGTATTTTATGCTAAGTTTAGTTGTCTTTTTGTTTTGCTTCATAGGGGACGTT
>USMK01000034.1 GCA_900555835.1 uncultured Clostridium sp. | reverse complement strand
CATTTTGACTCAAAAGGAAACGTCCCCTATGAAGCATATTTTTCCATTAGTTTCATATTATTTAGTAAAAGATATGGAGGATGCTTATGAAGATAAAGTTTGAGTATTTGGTTGTGGGGCTTGCAAGTTTGTGTATGGCTTTGTTTTGTTTTAGTGTTATAAAGGCAAATGAAGAAACTCTTAGTGTTAGTAGCAATGTTTCGACTAGTTTGAGCAATACTAAAATTGGTTGGGGAATTAAAAGGGTTAAAGACCATAAGCAACCTGATTTGGGTAGCAAAAACAAGGAACTTATCGACAAATATAATGGAATTGCAATGGGAAATAGTGAGGACAAATATGTATATTTAACTTTTGACAATGGCTATGAAGCTGGTTATACAGCAAAAATCTTAGATGTTTTAAAAGAAAACAATGTCCCTGCCACATTTTTTATAACAGCTCATTACGCAAATACATCACCAGATTTAGTAAAACGAATGGTCGACGAAGCTCATATTATAGGAAACCACACAGTAAACCATTACAGTATGCCAGACATAGACGATAACAAAATAAAAGAAGAAATTATGAATTTGCATACGAGTATTTACGAAAAAACAGGATATGAAATGAAATATGTTAGACCACCAAAAGGCGAATATAGCGAAAGGACCTTAAACACTTGCAATAACTTAGGTTACACAACTGTTATGTGGTCTTTGGCATATGATGATTGGGATAAAAACAAACAAGGTCGTGAGGAATACGGAAAACAAAAAATATTAGAAAATATCCACCCTCGGTGCTGTTATTTTACTACACGGAACCTCAGAAGATAATTCTAATATACTAGATTACTGCATTAAAGAAATAAAAAATATGGGATATGAATTTAAAAGTTTAGACGAATTTAAAAAATAGCCAAAATTTTGAGCATATCGAAAAAATTATGCAAACTTCAAACTACTTATGATAACAATAAATTAACATTAAAAACATCCTGCCACAATTAGAGTAGCAGGATGTTTTTAATTATTTTTCTATTTTAATTTCAAGTAATTTTTCTTTTAATTCGCCTTCAATTTTTTCTAGTTCACTTTCAGCTTGTTGACGTTTAATTCTTCCGTTTTCGTGAATTTCTAGTACTTTGTCCAGTGTTTCTATTATATCTTGATTTGTTTTCTTTAATGTTTCAATATCTACTATTGCTTTTTCAGATTCTTCTGCAATTTCGATTGTTCCTTGTTTTAACAATTCACTATTTTTCTTTAACATATCATTTGTCATTTCTGTTACTTGTTTTTGTGCTCCTAAGGCGTTTTTAGCATTTGTTAATCCTAATGCTATAACAATCTGGTTTTTCCAAAGTGGAATTGTGTTGATTAGTGAGCTTTGAATTTTTTCTACAAGTTCACTATCATTGTTTTGTATTAGTCTTATTTGTGGAGCCATTTGTATTGATATAATTCTTGTTGTTTTTAAATCATATATTCTTTTTTCAAATCTGTTTATTATAGCAACCATATCATTTACAAGTTGTGCATCTGTTTGTTCTCCGCTTTCTTGTGCTTGTTTTTGTAGTTCTGGTAATACTACATTTCTTAATTCGTCTAATTTTCTTTCTCCGGCAATTATGTATAATGATAATTCCTTAAAATATTCTAAATTTTTCTCATACATTGTATCAAATATCGCTATGTCTTTCATCATTTGAAGTTTGTGTGTTTCTAATTGATTTTGGATTTTTTCAATATTATTTTCTACTTTGTTATATTTAGCAATTATTTTTTCCAATTGTTTTTTAGCAGAATTGAAAATTCCAAAAATTCCGTCTTTTTTCTCTGATGGCATATCTGAGTTAAAATCTTTTATTTCTACTACCAAGTTTCCTAATAAATTTCCAACTTCTCCTGTACTTTTTGTTTTTACATCTTGTAATACAGAGTCTGAGAATTTTGATATATTATTTTGTGCACTTGCTCCAAATTGTAGTATTTGTGCTGTGTTTTTTACATCTATTTTTTGAATGAATGTATCAATTGCATTTTTTTCTTCTTCTGTTAAAACATCATAATTTAATGATTTTTCAACTACTTTCTCGTCTACTTTTTGATTTACTGCAATTGCGTTTTCGATTTCCTTTGTATCTACCTTTGGCAATACCTCTAATTTTACTTCTTCTTCCATAATTTCCTCCTAAAATTTATATTTTAAAGTTTTATAACTTTATTTACTTAAATAATCGATTAGTTCTTCATACATATTCATTTTTAAGCTTGTTACTGTACTGTCTATGCTTTGTGGAATACCTGTCACATTTATTTTAGAAACATCATAATTCCCACCTGTTACACCTGTTCTAAACCCATATTTTGACCAAGCAATTTGTTGAATCTCTTTGTCATTAAATATTTCATAATATCTGTTTCCATTTTCATTAAATGTTGCTATACAATGTGAATTCCAGATTGTTGGTGTTGGGTATAGAATTCTAATTTTGTCTTTTACTTGTTCCCATCCATCTGGGTTTGAATTAGCAAAATCTATAACGCTTTTCTCATAATCTACTATCATTGGTTTGCCTCCAACACCAGTTTTTAAGTATAATTCAAACAAATCGGCTGGTGTATTGTTCATATATCCAGATTTTATGTAGAATTCTTTTAATTTTGATAAATTTGCTTTCATATTTTCTTCTGTTACATCACCTTCACACATTATTGATAGCAATAATCCATAATATGTTGCGCCTGGTGAAGATGTAACTGGGTCTGTGGAATCTATATTTATACTTCCATATAGCATATCTACTCCTATATCAGACCATTTTTTTCCCTCTAATATATATGAAATAAGTTTGTTCATATCTGTTATATAGTAAACTCCGTTTTTTTCTGTTACTATATTTTGTGCTATTAAAGCATCTACAACTGTGTCCCAACTATATATAACTATTGGTGTATTTAGTGTTAATCCACCTTTTAATACAGTATTTCTGCTTGCCTCTCCTTTGCTAACATCTGGGGCTAATTTATAATAATCGTAAAATCTTTGGTCAGAGGTAAACATTGCATCATAAGCTGTTCCATCTTCTCTTTTTAATGTATTTTTTATTAATTTTCCATTGCTCCAATTATCGTATACAACATTTAGTTTATATTTGGATTTTATAATATTATTTACTTCTTCGTCTGCAATAAAGTTCTCTTTTCCTCCTCCTGTTGCCACATATACATTTGTTAAATTTGCTTCACTATCATTTTTTTGCATTGTAGATATTCCAATAATAATTAGCACTAATACTGCAAATATTCCAAGTCCAATCCAAATTTCCTTTTTTCCTTTCACAAAAAGCACCTCCTATTTTTTATCTATTTTAAAATCAATTTCGTCTATAAAGCCATCTGCTTTTAACATTCCTTCAAACACTTTTATTTCAGCATCTGTATCTATTATTTCTGCTTGATACATATTGTTTAATTGCTCATTGAACGCATTTTTTATTTTTTCCATCATATCTTGAACTGACTTCATAAATTTATTTGTTTCTGGTGTATTTAGCTTCTGATTTTCTATTTCGTCATATCTTGTTAATATTTTTATAGTAACAGGTAGATAATATTTCAAAAAATTATTTGCTTGTCCCAATTTCTCTGGTTTTTTAGAAAGTGTATCTATTATTTTATTTGAAGTTTCGCATATTTGTTTCACATTTTCCACTAATTTATTGTCTTCCAGCTGTTTTGATAAATAACTTATTTGACTTGTTTGTTCTTTTGCTTCTTTTAGTATATCATATAAATTTTGTTTATTAGTGGAAATGTCTATTTTTCTTTCTGTTCCCTTTGTAATTAGTGCTCCTGCTCCATATGCTGCCGCCCCAATTACCAGAGACGGAATTAGCTCTGTTCCTAGTGCCAAATATGGAATTGCAAAAAATGTGCCTCCTACAATTGCAGAATATATATATCCTTTTTTCAAAATATTTTCCTCCTAATTATATCCTCTTACTTGTTTAAATGCTTCTAATAAATTTGTTTTTCCATCAAATATTTTAGCATTTGTTAGGCTTGCAATATCTTTTAATTGAGTTTCAGAAGCTGTACCAAACATTATACTAAATATAGGAATATCCTTTCCAATTGTTTTATATTCAGAAGACAATCTATTTAGTCTATTTACATTAGATGCTCCATCTGTCATAAGAACAATTGATGTATTGTATACATTTTCATCTTCTTTACTTAGAATTTTTAAAGCCTCTATTGCTGGTGTATAAATGTCTGTACCTCCACTAGCAGTGGTATTCTCTATTTTAGCTAATATTTCTTCTGTTTCTAATCCATTTGAAGTTGAATATGTACCAATAATCTCATTATTAAATAGAATTACTGTTATTTTATCCTTTTTAGAAAATTGTAGCAAGTTTTTAGAAGCTTTTTCTTCGTCTAATATGTAATCCATTGCTTCTACTAATTGCTTATTTCCTTTGCCACTCATACTTCCAGAATAGTCTAAGCAAAATGCAATATGTATTGGTTTTCTAAGTTCTGTTTGGTAAAGTGCTAATGCTTTTTTTATTACAGCTGTACTTGGATATTTTACAGGGACTAAATATTTGCTTGTATCTATCCCCCAATTTGGGTTAAATACTGTTTTATCTACATTTTCGTTTGTTCCTCCAAACCATACTCTTCTCCCTGTTTTTACTAATTCTTGTTGACCTTCGTTACTTAATAAATAGCTTTGAATTTTAGAAAATTCTTCTGCCTTTTTTGCATTTTTATTATCTATATACGCAAATGGCGAATCTGAAATAGATACTCCATCTTTTGTGTATATAATATACATTGGTTCTTTTCCTTGTGCTTCAAGCTGTTTGTTAATATTGATTATAGAAGTTTCATATGTTATTACAGCTTCGTAATTTCCTTTTAAAAACATCTCCTCTAAAAATTCGTCATTTCCAGAAGAACGTGTAACTCCTGAATATAGACTTTGTAATTCTGTTTTTAAATCCTCGTTTTCCAAATTTTCTTCTTTTAAAACTTCATTTGCACCTGTTAATGTAGTTAGAAATCCTAAATAAGCTGTTGCACCTGTGTTTGTTTGTGTTGGAGATGTCATACTAAATTTTAATTTATTTTGTTTAATTGCTTCTATAATATCTTTTGTATACACATCTTTTCCTATAAAGCCAAGTTCTTGTGCTTTTGAATATTTTATTCCGAACACTACTGGATTGATACTTGTAGATTTTGAATTTTTAACTGAAATACTGCTATCTAACATATATAACCATATTGAATTAGAACACCAAACAGCATCATATTGTTCTTTGTTATTTAATTTTTCCATTATTTCTAGTGTTCCAGCATAATCAATTTGTAGATTTATATTGTTATTTTTAGCAAATGATTTTAAAGTACTTTCAACATCTTTATTTTCCGTACTTGATATTATTTTAAAAGTTGATGTTGTAATCCCACCATCCATAAATCCACTTTCTTTTATCATATTAGCCAAGACAGTTATGCCTATAAATACAATAATTAAAAACAGAATAATTTGTTTTACGCCCTTGTTTTTTTTCACTTTTTCCCCTCCTTTATTTCTTTGAAATATATTATATTATAACTTTTTGTAAAATAAAAGGTTTTTTTAATTTTTATTTTTTACCCTTTGTTTTCGTGTATTATGTGTGCGTTACCTCTTGACAAGCCCATTATTTTTTAATATTATGTACCTATCAGTTGGAAATTTAAGGTAATTTGTCTTATTATGTCATACTAGGTATTATTTAAATAGGAAGAGTGATGAAAAATGTTGAAATTTGTAGTTTGTGATGATAACTCCGTAATTTTAAGCAAAATTTCTAAAATGTTAGAAACCATCTTTATTAACAATGCTTTTGATGCAAGTATTGTTTTGAGAGAAACCAATGGTTATAATGTTATTTCTTTTATTAAATCTAATAGTATAGACGTACTTTTATTAGATATAGATTTAAAAGGTAATATATCTGGATTAACCATCGCAGAAGAATTACGAAAAATTAACAAAAACGCTTATATAATTTTTACAACAGGTCATTTAGAATATGCAATGCTAGCTTATAAATTTAAAACATTTGATTATTTGCCCAAACCAATTACAATGGAAAGGCTAGAAGAAACAATTTCACGCTTATTTAGTGATTTAGAAAATTCAAAAAGCAAAAAATATATTAAAATAGGTAATACTCAAACAATTATATGTGAAAATGATATTGAATATATAAAAAGAGATGGTATGAAACTGGTGTTCCACACCGAAAGCCAAGAATATGAATCTTATTCTTCTTTCAATAAAATTCAAGCCATTCTACCAAAAAATTTTATCAGATGCCACAAATCGTTTATAGTAAACATCGACAAAATAACAGGCATAAAAGCATCTGATAACACAATATACTTTGACAACACTCAATGCCTAATCGGTCCCAAATACAAAAATAATTTTATGGAGGTTTTAGATAATTATGGAAATTTTTAATAATCTTATTCAAACACTAACAACACCAAACGAGGAGCTAACAAATATAATTTCTAGTCCACTTATGTTTATAGAAGCAATTGTTAGTATGTTATTATTTACTACAATTTTAAATATTAAACGTGATAAAAAAAGTATGATTACTTATACTATTGCTTTACCGATTATTTCTTTAATCAGCAAATATTTCCTACCAACGCCTTATAGTACTATTGTAAATATACTAGTTTCTCCATTTCTTGTATTTTTCTTATTTAAAGCTAGTTTATTAAAAAGTATAATTGCTCAAATAATACCTTTCGTTATTAGTGTTCTTGTTGAAACTCTTATTTCAAAATTTTACTTTTTATGGTTTGGAACAGAGTTTTATGAAGCATTATATACTCCAATTTTAAGATTAGCAATAATGTTATTTATATATTTAATTATGTTTGTATTTTATTTGCTATGCAATAGATTTAACTTAAATATTGCTTCTCTTGAAGTTTTAGATAAACATTCTAAGGCTTTATTAATATTAAATTCTATTTTAGGAATTTTATCTATTTGTATGCAATATTATTTGATTGGATTTTATAGTGATAACTTACCATTATTTATTACTCTTTTTAGTACTTTAACATTGTTAATATATTTTATTACCAGCTTTTATAGTATTACTAGAACGACAAAATTGGAATTAGCTAAAAAAGATTTGGAGGAAACTAAATTATATAATAAAACTTTAATAATTTTACATGATAATATTAGATGCTTCAAACACGATTTTAATAATATTTTACAAGCAATTGGAGGATACATTCAAATTAACGACATGGACGGCTTAAAGAAATATTATAAACAAATTTTAAAAGACTGTGATAAAGTAAATAATCTTTATGTATTAAGTCCAGATGTTATAAATAATCCTGCTATTTATAGTATTTTAGCTTCTAAATATTATTTGGCTGATTCAAAAGGAATTACTATTAGCCTAGATGTTTTCTTAGATTTAAATGATTTAAAAATGCAAATATATGAATTTACCAGAATATTAGGTATCTTATTAGATAATGCCATTGAGGCAAGTTCGGAATGTGAAGAAAAAATAATTAATATAACAATTAGAAACGAAGAAAATAAACATCGTCAAATATTAATTATTTCTAATACATATACTAACAAAGATGTAGACACAGAAAAAATATATGAAAAAGCATATACAACTAAACCCAATAATACAGGTCTTGGTTTATGGGAAGTAAGAAAAATATTAAAGAAAAACAATAATTTAAATCTATTTACAACTAAAAATAACGAATTTTTTACTCAACAATTAGAAATATATTATTAATAATTATAAAAACAGGTAGTGTAGATGTCTACCTGTTTTATATATGTCAAATAATGTATTAATTAAAGGATCACTGCATAGTTAGTCTTTTTTTATTAAAGATGCTGGCATTTTAGGTTGATGGAAAATTCCATAAAACCAGCAAGTTGTATTTGTATTTTTAGCATATTTTTCTGCTATTTTTGTTAAAAATTTTACCATAAAAATTCCTCCCTTTTTATGTTTAATATATAATACTTTTGCCAGCCGGCTTGGCACTTGTATTAATCAGTTGTTATTACATACCATAGACTTCGTATCCATATTTATTATTAGTTAATCGGTATGCGGTTTTGCTAATTGAAAGACTTTGTAATAGCATTCCAATTATTATTATATTTGAGATTATGCTGTTTGGCACAATTACTGCCACTATTAAACTTATGCTTAATGTTATATATGATAGCATTTGTTTTTTATGTCTATCTTTTTTATTTAGTATTGGTACATTTTCTGTATCTGCTGGTGCATATTTCTTGCACATAGCCATTCCGAATATCCATACTGCCAATACGAAAAAGTATTTTAAATATATATGCTCAAAAACTAAATTTTGACTTATGAATACATTGCCACAATAGAACAATATTGTTCCTACAAGGCAACCCAAATGTGTTTTTAAGTGAAAACCACCTGATGCAGATTTAAAGGGTAATATTAAAATAAAAGCAAGTAGTGTTAATGGACCTACTCCAAGGAGAAAAGCAATCAATATTAGTAAAAATATTTTTGGTATTTCTCCTACTATCAGTTGTAAGCCAAAGTTTACAACTTCTGCTTTTTCGTCATCCATATCAGGTGTTTTTTCTCTGATTTTATTTGTTAAATATATACAAATCTTTTCAATCATCTGTTTCCCTCTTCCATGGTCTTATTTTACATTATTTATACTAAATATTTTTATTTTGTTTATATAAGGCAATAATAATTATACATATTTTACAAATATCGTTTTTGTATATAATTTTCCCGTTTTTATAAAATTAACATAAATCATGTTGAGCAGCATAACCATATGCTAGAATTTCCCCATAATTCAATACAACATTACTTATTCTATAATCCTCGCCCCGCAAAAAATAAGAGTAATACATTTCTGTACACTCCTATTTTTCTAGTTTTGTCAATTTTATGTTCTTTATTCCACTTCCTATACTTACTTATTTTCTATCCAATTTTGTAAATCCTTAAATAATTTTGAATGTGTCTTTTCAAACTCGCCTTTTTCTTGTTTCTCTCTATGCTCTCAAAGTTGCGTCAAATTCTTTTTGTAAATGTTCTATTATCTTTTCTAGTAATCCATTTATTTCTTCGTCTGTTAATGTTTTGTCTGGGGCTCCGAATTCTAGGGAGAATGCTATGCTTTTTTTGTTTTCTTCTATTCCGCTTCCTGTGTAAACGTCAAATACCCTGCTTGAAAGTAGCTGTCTGCCACCGGCTTTTTTTATAGCAATAGCTATGGTTTGAGCTTCTAAATTTTTGTCTACAACTATGCTTAAATCTTTTTTTACACTTGGATATTTAGATATTTCCGAATATCTCATTTTTCCAACTTTTTTATCTAATAATTTATCCAAATTTATTTCAAAAGCATATACTGGTTCTTTAAAATTAGCTGGATGTAATTTTCCGACAATTCCCACTATATCATTATTTACAGAGATTTCTGCTGTTTGATATGGATGGAATTCTTTTGGCAAATTATTTTTTACAACAAAACTATATCTGTTTTGGTATCCAATATAGTCTAATATTTCTTCTACAATTCCTTTTATTACATAAAAATCTACTGTTTTTTTGTTTTCAATTCCTACATAATATTCGCCTGTCATTAGGGCAGATAGTTTGTTGTTTTCCCCATATTCTTCACCTTTTTTGTAAAATCCTTTTCCAATTTCAAATAAACATACATCTTTTTGGCTACGGTCTTTGTTATACTCATATATCTTTACCAATGATGGAATCACACTGTATCTTAATGTATTTCTTTCTTCTGTCATTGGGTCTAATAATTTTACATTTTCTACGCCTTCTGGTAAAACGGCATATTGTGTTGCTTCTTTGCTATTTACAAGAATGTATGACAATGTTTCATTTAAGCCTAATGCAACCATTTTATTTCTGATTTGTCTAATTGTTTTGTTATAGCTTCCACTCTTTAATGGAAGTTCTGGCAATTTTCCAACAATATTGTCAACACCATATATTCTTCCAACTTCTTCTATTAAATCTTCTTTGATTTTTACATCAATTCTTCTTGATGGTACATCTACATGAATTGTTCCGTTTTCGACTTCTGTTTTAAAGCCTAGTCTTCTAAATACATCTAAAACATCATTTTCAGGAACTTCCATTCCTAAAATATCGTTTATTTTCTTGAATGTAATATCTATTTTTGTGTCTTCCTTGTCTGTTTTATCATATTTAGCAATTCCACCAACTACTGTTGCATCTGCATATTTTTCTAGTAAATTGCAAGATCTTTCAATTGCCATATATGTTCTGTTTGGGTCTAGTCCTTTTTCAAATCTGCTACTAGCTTCACTTCTCAAAATTTCTTTTGAAGTTTTTCTTACTTTTACTGCATCAAATATAGCAGATTCTATAATTATATTTTTTGTGTTTTCTGTTATTTCTGTTTCTAGTCCCCCCATTACACCAGCAAGACCTATTGCCTTTTCTCCTTCTGATATTACTATATCTTCTGATTTTAAAGTTCTTTCGATATTGTCTAGTGTTGTTAATTTTTCGTTTTCTTTTGCCATTCTTACTTCTATTTTGCCTTTTAAAGTATCAGCATCATAATAGTGCAAAGGTTGACCTGTTTCTAGCATTACATAATTGCTTATATCAACAACATTGTTGATTGGTCTTATTCCAGATGCGATAAGTCTGTTTTTTATAAACTCTGGACTCTCTTTTATTACTACATTTTCAACTTTTTTTGCTAAAAAGATTTTGCAATTATCTGTATTTACTTCTACTTTAAAGCTCTTGTTTATATCTTCACTATTTTCTTTGTGTGATAAATCTATATCTTTTACTTTTTTGTCATAAATTGCTCCAACTTCATATGCCATTCCAAGGATGCTTAGTAAATCTCCTCTATTGGCAGTTAAGTCAAAATCTATAACACTATCGTCCATTTGCATAAATTTAATAGGATCTTCGCCTGGAACAGCATTTGCTGGCAATTCATGTATTCCGTTTTTGTCTGCATCTGTTAAAAATTTGTGTTCAATACCAAGTTCAGCAATAGAACACATCATACCATTTGACTCTACTCCACGAATATTTCCTTTTCTAATTGTAACTCCACCTGGCAATTTTGCTCCAACTAATGCAACAATTACCTTTAAGCCAGTTCTAACATTTGGTGCGCCACATACTATTTGTAAAACTTCATTTCCTACATTAACTTTACAAACATGCAAATGGTCTGAATCTGAATGCATCTCACATTCCAAAACTTCTCCTATTACTAGGTTTGTAGCATTTATTAAGTTTTCGGCACTATCATATTCATTTCCAGCTTTTGTCATATCCTCTGCAAGAGTTTTTACATCAACATCTATATCAACATAATCTTTTAAAAAATTTGTACTTAATTTCATTTTCTAATCTTCCTTTCTATCAAATTGATTTAAGAATCTTACATCATTTGTATAAAGCATACGAATATCTGGTATTCCAAATTTAAACATTGCAAGTCTATCTAAGCCAGTTCCAAATGCAAAACCACTATATTTTTCTGGATCATATCCATTCATTTTAAGCACATTTGGATGTACCATACCAGAGCCTAAAATCTCTATCCAACCAGTTTGTTTACACAAATTACAGCCTTTTCCCCCACATTTGAAACAACTTACATCAACCTCATAAGATGGCTCTGTAAATGGAAAATAACTTGGTCTAAATCTTAATTTAGAATTTTCTCCAAGCATTTTTTTAACAAATACTTCTAGTGTTCCTTTTAAATCTGCCAAAGAAATATTTTTATCAATTACCAAACCTTCAATTTGTCCAAATTGATGTGAATGTGTTGCATCATCATCTCTTCTATATGTTTTTCCTGGGCAAATTACACGAATTGGTGTTTTTTCCTCATTTGCCATCATAGTTCTAGCTTGAACAGCAGATGTTTGTGTTCTTAATAAATATTCATTTGATATATAGAAACTATCTTGCATATCTCTTGCTGGGTGTCCTTTTGGTAGATTTAGTCTTTCAAAGCAATATTCGTCTGTTTCAAGTTCAGGCCCATCAACAACATCATATCCCATTGAAACAAATAAGTCCTCTAATTCTTCTATAATTCTATTTATAGGGTGTTTGCTACCTCTTCTAACTTTTTCAGCAGGAAGTGTAATATCAATTCTCTCGCTTTCTAGCTTTTTCTCTAATTCTTGTGCCTTAAAATGAGCTTCTTTATCTGTAATTAGAGCTTCTAACTCCTCTTTTGCTTTATTTACTAAGCTACCTAAAATTGGTCTTTCTTCTGGGCTAACAGCTCCCATTCCTCTTAAAATTGCTGTAAGTTCACCTTTTTTGCCCAAGTATTTTACACGTATCTCATCTAAGCTTTTTAAATCATTTGCATTATCAATACTTTCTTTTGCAATTAACTTAATCTCTTCAATTTTCTCTTTCATATTATCCTCCCTAAAAACAATAAGTCCTCTCGTCAAACTAGGACGAAAGGACTTCATATATATTTCCGTGGTACCACCTAAATTATTAGCACAAAACTAATCACTCATTAAAGCTATAACGTAGCCACCGTTTTTGCCTACTATACTAAAAAATTTCAGCAAAACCCTCAAAAGTGAAATTTCAACAAGCCCTATACTATGCAAACTCCCAGCTCACAATTTGCATTCTCTCTTAATATACATTTGACCTATCTACTTTGCTTTCTCAACAGTTTACTTATTCAATCTGCCTAATATCATAACACTTTTATTAGCAATTATCAAGGGGTGTGGTGGGAATTTTTAAAATTATTGCAGTTTTTTCACTTCTGCCAAGCTTAATCCTGTACATTTTTGTACTAGACTTATATCTATGTTATTTTTTATCATATTTTTTGCAGTTTCGATTAAAGTTATTCTCTTGCCTCTCCTTTCACCTCGCTCCTTTCCCTCAGCATATGCTGTGGCTTCATCGAATTCAGCTTTTTCTCTTAATTCCTGCAATCTTTCTCTTTCAGCTTCTCCTGTTAAGTATTTTCTCTTTTCCTCTGCTTTCGCTATTATTTTATTTTTTTCTGTTACCATTTTCAACAACTCCTTCTTTTTATTATCTATAAAAATCAACCATTGATCTAATTTATTA
>USMK01000033.1 GCA_900555835.1 uncultured Clostridium sp. | reverse complement strand
TATTCAAAGGTATATATTATTGAAAATCGTTTTATAGTAAACATAGATGTCTAAAAGTATTAAAAAAATGTCTAAAATTAATTGAATTAATAATTTTTTCTCTTTTGATGTTTTTTATAATGTATTCGACACAGTTTGACAAAAAATGCATATTTTATAAATTATAATAATCGTGTAATAAAGAAGGAAGAAGGTGTAAAAGTGACTGGGAAAGTAAAGTGGTTTAATAATGAAAAAGGTTATGGATTTATTGAATGTGAAAATCTTGATGATATATTTGTTCATTACTCTGCAATTATTAAAGATGGTTATAAAACTTTAAAAGAAGGAACATTTGTAAACTTTAAATTAGTGGAAACTGCAAAAGGTTTACAAGCCCTTGATGTAACTGAAGAAGTTATGACTGTAGCTTAATTGTTTTTCTTCAAAATTTCAAAATACTTTGCTATAATGAATATAGGAAGGTGATACTATGAATATTAATATTCGTGGGGATAAGATTGAAGTAACTGATTCAATCAAAAATTATGTAAAGGAGAAATTAGTTCGTCTTGATAAGTATTTTATGGAACCTAATAAAATCGATGCTCATGTACTAATAAGAGTTAGAAATGGCGAAGAAATTATTGAGGTTACAATTCCTACTTCAAAATATACTTTAAGAGCCGAAGAGAAAAACAGTGATTTATATGCAGCAATTGATTTAGTTGTTGATGTTCTTGAAAGACAAATTAGAAAAAATAAAACTAAATTAAATAGACAAAAAAATCAAGAACCAACAAGCTTTGCTGTTCTAGAAGATATAGAAGAAACAGAAGAAGAAAGTTCAATTGTAAAAAGAAAAACTATTGAAACAAAACCAATGGATGAAGAAGAAGCAATTTTACAAATGGAACTTTTAGGACATGATTTCTTTGTATTTAAAAATATTGATGAAGAATGTATTTCTGTTCTTTATAAAAGAAAAGATGGAAATTACGGAATTATTAATAGTAAATAGTAGTTTCAAGGGCGAAGAAATATCGCTCTTTTTGTTTGCGTTAAAGATAATTTATGATATAATTATATAGAGAATGAATTAGGGTTAGAAGATAATACTATTAAATACGTGTTATTTTTTATTTGTTTTTAAACAAATTAATGATAAAATATATTATTAATGGAGGGTATTAATATATGGGTATATTAAGAAGTTTAGTAGATACTGAATATAAAGAATTAAAAAGATTTAGACGTATAGCTGATAAAATCGTTGCATTAGAAGATGAATATTCTAAAATGAATGATGAAGAGCTAGCAAATATGACTAATGTATTAAAAGATATGTTAGCAAATGGAAAGACAATTGATGATGAAGAAGTTATAGTTCCTGCATTTGCAACAGTAAGAGAAGCAGCTTATCGTAAGATAGGTGAAAAGCCTTATTATGTACAATTATTAGGTGGACTTGCTCTACATTTTGGTAATATTGCTGAAATGAAAACTGGTGAAGGTAAAACTTTAACAACTATTTTACCAGCATATTTAAATGCATTAACTGGAAAAGGTGTTCACGTTGTTACTGTTAATGAATACTTAACACAAAGAAACGCTGAATGGATGGGACCAGTATATAATTTCCTTGGCTTAACTGTTGGAGTTAACTTGAGTTTTAGAGAAATAAGTAATGAAGAAAAGAAACAAGTTTATAATTGTGATATAACTTATTCAACTAACAATGAAATTGGATTTGATTATTTAAGAGATAATATGGTTGTTAGAGCTGAAGATAGATGTATGAGAAAACTTAATTATGTTATTCTAGATGAAGTCGATTCAATTTTAATAGATGAAGCAAGAACTCCTTTAATAATAAGTGGAGGAAAAGCTAATTCAGCTAATCTTTATGTAGAAGCAGATAGAGCTGTTAAAAAATTAGTTGAAGAAGAAGATTATACAGTTGATCAAAAAACTAAAAGTGTTATCTTAACAGAAGAAGGTTCTAAAAAAATTGAAAAATATTTTAAATTAAAGAATCTTTACGATGTTGATAATTCAGCTTTAGTTCACCATGTTAATCAAGCATTGAAAGCTAATTATGGAATGAAAATAGATGTTGATTATGTTGTAGATGGAGAACAAAACGTTGTTATAGTTGACCAATTTACAGGAAGACTAATGATTGGTAGACAATTTTCGGATGGTTTACATCAAGCACTTGAAGCTAAAGAAGGAGTTAAAATCAACGAAGAAACTCAAACAATGGCAACAATTACATTCCAAAATTTATTCAGAATGTATGCTAAGATTTCTGGTATGACTGGTACAGCAAAAACAGAAGAAGAAGAATTTAGAGATATTTATAACATGTATGTTATTGAAATACCTACTAACAGACCTTGTATAAGAAAAGATATGGCTGATTTAATGTATGCAACTGAAGCTGGAAAATATAAAGCTATAGTTGAATTTATTAAAGAAGTACATGCAACTCATCAACCAATACTAGTTGGTACAATTTCTGTAGAATCAAATGAAAAATTATCAGCACTTTTAACTAAAGCTCATATTAAACATGAAGTATTAAACGCTAAGAATCATGCAAGAGAAGCTGAAATAATTGCTAAAGCTGGAGAACAAGATGCTGTAACAATTGCAACTAATATGGCTGGTCGTGGAACAGATATTAAGCTAGGTGAAGGTGTTGCAGAACTTGGAGGATTATGTGTTATAGGTACTGAAAGACATGAGTCACGTCGTATTGATAATCAATTAAGAGGTCGTGCAGGACGTCAAGGAGATCCAGGTTATTCTCAATTCTTTATATCATTTGAAGATGAATTAATGAGAAGATTTGGTGCTGACAAAGTTAAAGGTATGGTTGCTGCACTTGGACTTGATGAAATGCAACAAGTTAGAAGTAAAATGTTTAGTAAATCTGTTGAATCTGCTCAAAAGAAAGTTGAAGGAAACAATTATGATTCACGTAAGAATTTACTTGATTATGATAATATCGTTTCTGAACAAAGAAAAATCATTTATGAAAGAAGAAATGAAATATTAGATTCAGAAAATATTCATTCTATAATATTAGATACAATTAATGATCATTTGGATATGGTTATTGAATCTCATATTGAACCAGAAGGATATTTAACAGCTAAAGATTTAGAAGATATCGTTGAATATGTTAATAATTTTATTAAGAAGGACAAAATTAAATTAGACGAAGTAGCTGGTAAAAATGACAATGATGTATTTGCAATTATAAGTGCTAGAGTTATAGAAACTTATGAAGAAAAAATATCAATAATACCAGAAGAAATAGTAAATGATTTTGAAAAACATATTTCATTAAGAGTTATTGATGAAGCTTGGGTAAAACATATTGCTGATATGGATCGTTTAAGAGAAGGTATTGGACTTCGTGGGTATGGTCAAAACAATCCTTTACAAGCTTATGCTTTAGAAGGTTATGAAATGTTTGAAAACATGCAAGACAATATTGATGCTTCAATAACTACTTTCTTACTTCGTATGGAAATTAAACAAAACTTTACTGCTAAACCAATGGAAGTAAACGCAAATGATGGAAAAGAAAAAGTTAAAAAAACAATCAAAAATGATAAAAAGATTGGTAGAAATGATTTGTGTCCATGTGGAAGTGGAAAAAAATATAAAAACTGTTGTGGTAAATAGCCCATAAAATAAGGGCTTGTGAGATTTTGAAAAGTTCAAAAAAGTGCTAAAAATAGCAAAATGTTTGCAATTTGTTTGCAAACAAAAAAATTTGAAAACAAAATCGTCGAAAAACCTTGTAAAATAAGGAAATCTCTATGCAAACATTTTTGTAAATAATATAAAGTTGGCATTTGTGCCAACTTTTTCATTTACTCAATTGTAAATGGAGGAGAGATTATTATGGCTGATGTAACAGTTCAAAAAAGAGGAGAAGTATATCAATATAAATTTGAAATTGTTTCAATCGATGGGAAAAGAAAATTTAAAAATAAGTCAGGATTCGCAACAAAAAGCGAAGCAAAACAAGCAGGTATCATTGCATACAATGAGTATTTGAATACTGGACATATTTTTAAATTCTTGCCTCTGTCGATTTTTGATAATATGGCATTTAATAAAAAGGATACTTTCATTTTAGGAAAATCAATGAAGAAACTAGATTTTAGTAATAAAGTACAAAAAATTAAATGTCCTGCCTTTATAGTGTGTGGAGAGAAAGATAGTGCCAATATTAAATCAGCATATTATTTATCCGAAAATATAAAAAACGCAAAATTAAAAATTATTGAAAATACAGGACACGTTGTAAATGAAGAAAAATCACAAATATTAACAAAAGTTTTAGAGCAATTATATAAAGAATTTTAAAGTATAAAATACGAAAAGTTTATTTTTAAAATAAGATATATTAAAATATATCTAAATAAGATTTATCTAAAAAATGTTATTCAATATATTTTGTTAAGTTTTGTATGGTATAATTAGTATGTATTGTTAATTTAAAACTTGTGGAAGGGAGAGGAAGATGAATAAAATTTTAGTTGTAGATGATGAAAAGGAAATAGCAGATTTAGTTGAATTATATTTGAAAAATGAAAATTATACAGTTTATAAATATTATTCTGCTAAAGAAGTGCTTGATAATATTGATAATTTAGGTGTAGATTTAGCAATTTTAGATGTTATGATGCCTGAAATTGATGGATTTATGCTATGCAATAAAATTAGAGAAAAATATACTTTCCCGATTATTTTTGCAACTGCAAAAGTAGAAGAAATTGATAAAATAAATGGCTTGATGATAGGAGCAGATGACTATGTAACAAAGCCTTTTCAACCTTTGGAATTGATTGCAAGAGTAAAAGCACAGTTAAGAAGAAGTCAAAAGTATAATAATTCAAATCAAAAAGAAAATGTAATTGATTTTAGAGGGATACTTATAAATAAAGATACTCACGAATTTTATTTCAACGAAAAAAAGGTCGAACTAACAAAAATAGAATTTGAAATATTATGGCTATTATGCGAAAACAGAGGAAAAGTAATTAAAACAGATGAATTATTTTCTAAGGTATGGGGAAGTAAATATTTTGAAAAAGATAACAATACTGTAATGGTACATATTAGACATTTAAGAGAAAAAATGAATGATATTGGAAAGAAGCCAAAATATATAAAAACAGTTTATGGAGTGGGGTATAAAATTGAGAAGTAAAAAAAATAAATTATTGAAAAAAACATTTATAAATTTTGTAATAAAAATATTGGTATTGTCTATATGTATGCCATTTGGTATTTTACTTTTGGTGGCACTAATTGATAGGCTAAGTTTTCAATGTCTATATGATATTTCACCGGAAGTTTACAACAATTTTAGAGAATTTTTTTACAGCATAACAGACCTTAGAACTCTTATAATTCCTATACTAATAATTTGGGTAATTGGAACATTAGTGCTACTATATAGATTATTAAAGAAAGTTTTTGGATATATTGATGAAGTTGGAAAGGCAACTGAAGATTTAGTAAATAAAGATGTTGAATATATTGAATTACCAGATGAATTAGAAGAAATCCAAAAGCGTATGAATCACTTAAAAAGAGAATCAGAGAAAAATGAAAAATTAGCTAAAGAAAATGAAGAAAAGAAAGATGAGTTAATAGTTTATTTAGCACACGATATTAAGACACCTTTAACATCAATGATAGGTTATTTATCAATTTTGGATGAAATAGATGATATGCCAAAAAAGAAACAAAAAAATTATATTTCTATTGCATTAGATAAATCATATAGATTAGAAGATTTAATCAATGAGTTATTTGATGTAGCTAGATTTAATTCCGAAAAAATTGTTTTAGAAAAAGAAGAATTAAATCTTAACTTGATGTTGGAACAAATAATTGATGATTTCTATCCCACTTTACGAGAAGTAAATAAGAGTATTAAATTGAATTATGATGAGCCAATCAGTATAAATGGTGATTCAGATAAATTAAGTAGAGTATTTAATAATCTTATAAAAAATGCTATTAGTTATAGTAAAGAAGAAAGTGAAATTGTAATCAATTTGAAAAAAGATAATAATAATGCAATTGTTGAAGTAATAAACAAAGGGAGACAAATATCAAAAGAAAAATTAAGTAAAATATTTGAGAAGTTTTATAGACTAGACTCTGCAAGAACATCAAGAACAGGTGGAAGTGGATTAGGTCTTGCCATTGCAAAAGACATAATTGAATTACATAACGGAACAATAATTGCCGAAAGTAATGAGGAAGAAACAACTTTCCGAGTTACATTACCGTTAAAATAAATTTAAGAAGAATTTAAGATTTATTTAAGATAGAATTAAAGAACAATCATTCATAAATCAGTATAATTTAATTGTATTGATTTGAATGATTGTTTTTTTGTTGATTGGAGGTGCTGCAAATGGCAAGAAAAAGGTTAACACAATTATTTCCATTTTTATTACCATTACGAATATGGCAAAGGAACTTATTTTATCAAATTGGAATGAAGTTTGACGGAAATAAGTATTCTAAAAGTTTTGGAGAAAAATTAAAATATGAAGTTTGTAAGACTAAAACATTGATGATAAACGAAAATAGTGGATACGATATTATTTATCAAAAAAACAAAGTCGAAAACTTAAAAATAGCAAGTAAAACTATGAATCATATTTTAATATATCCTAATGAAACATTTTCCTTTTGTTATTTAGTTAGAAACAGTAAAAAGTACGGAAAATATAAAGATGGTTTGATATTGGTAGATGGAAAAATAGTAGCAAAAAAAGGTGGAGGGCTTTGTCATTTAAGTAATTTGTTACATTATCTATTTTTAATGAGTCCACTTACAGTTACTGAAAGGCACGGACATAAAGTAAAATCTTTTCCTAATCCAGATAAATCTTCTTTAGAAGGAATTGACGCAACAATTAGTAGTGGTTGGTTAGATTTAAAAGTAAAAAATGAAACTAACAATATATATCAAATATACATTTCATTTGATGAAGATTATATGTATGGGAAAATATTATCAAATAGTGAATCAAATGTTGATTATAAGATAGTAAATGGAAATTTAAAGTATGTCAAAGAAAACGAAAATATTTATGAATGCGTTGAAGTTATAAGAGTTGAAATAGACAAGAAAACAAGAAAAGAAATCAGAAAAGAAAAATTATATGATGAGAAAGTTCTTATTGAATATGAATTGTCAAGTGATGTTAAAGTAGAGGAGATGTGATTTTTATGAAAAAAACAGTAGCAATTTTATTTGGAGGGTGTTCAAGTGAATATGATGTATCACTTGTATCTGCAACTTCCGTAATTAAAAATATCAAAAAAGATAAGTACAATTTATTGATGATTGGAATTACAAGAGATGGGGATTTTTATTTATATAATGGTGATGTAAATAATATTGAAAAAGATGAATGGTTAAATGAAAAAGATACCAAACGAATTACAATTTCAACAAATAGAAGTGATCACGGAATTATAGTTTTAGAAACAAATGAAATTATTCAAATTGATGTTGCTTTTCCAGTATTGCACGGTCAAAACGGAGAAGATGGAAGATTACAAGGACTATTGGAACTTGCAGGAATAAAATATGTTGGGTGTGATATGACTTCATCTGCGATATGTATGGACAAGTATTTAGCCCACAAAATTATTTCTTCAAATGGTTATTTATCACCTATATCTTATTTATTTAATGAAAAAGATAGTTACGAGATGATAGAAAATAAAATTCGTAACTTACATTTTCCATTGTTTGTAAAACCTTTGAAAGCAGGATCATCTTTTGGTATTACAAAAATAAAAACAATAAGCGAATTAAAAGAAGCATTAAAAGAAGCATTTAGGTATGATAATAAAGTGATTATAGAAGAAAATGTAGATGGATTTGAAGTTGGATGTGCTGTATTAGGAACAGATAAATTAATAATTGGTGAAGTGGATGAAATAGAGTTAGAAGATGGCTTCTTTGATTATTTTGAAAAATACAATTTGAAAACAAGTAAAATACATTTACCTGCAAGAATTAGTAAAGAAGAAAGAGAAAGAATTAAAGATACTGCTCTTGCCATTTACAAAATATTAGGTTGTAGTGGTTTTGCGAGAGTTGATATGTTTTACACAAAAGATAAAAAAATCGTTTTCAATGAAGTAAATACTATTCCGGGCTGCACATCATATTCAAGATACCCTAGTATGTTAAAAGAAATTGGTATTCCTTTTGAAGAAGTTATTGAACGTTTAATTGAATTGGGGTGGGAAAAATGAAAAATATAACTTTAAAAAAAGAAGATATTGGAAAAGGAGAATTAGTCCTTATTAATCCAGATTATACATTGAAAAGTACAATAAATAATCTAGTATCCTTTGATGAAGAATACAACAATATCAAATTAAATAATATTGCAAATTATTCTTTACACTTAATACTGAATAATATAAATGCTGAAAATAAAATAGTCCCTGTAAGTGGGTATAGAACACTTGAAGAGCAAAAAGATATATATAATACATCTTTAAAAGAGAATGGCAGAGAATATACGCAAAAATATGTTGCACTACCTAATGCTAGTGAACATCAAACAGGTTTGGCGATAGATTTAGCATTAAATGAGGGAAATATTGATTTTATTTGTCCTAAGTTTCCTTATTATGGTATATGCCAAAATTTTAGAAATATTGCTCCAAAATATGGATTTATTGAGAGATATAAAGACGAAAAGAAAGCAATCACGAAAATATCAAAAGAAGAGTGGCATTTTCGATATGTTGGTTATCCACATTCAAAAATAATAACAGAAAAAGATATTTGTTTAGAAGAATATATAGATTTTTTGAAAGATTTTATATATCCAAATAAGCCTTTAATTTATGAAGAATATAAGATATTTTTCATTCCTTATAAAGACGAAAGTATTAGTTTAGATGTGGAGGAAAATTATAATATTTCTGGAAACAATGTTGATGGATTTATTTTAACTATCAAAGGAGAAAAATAATGAGTAAAAAAATAAATATTGATATATGGAGATTTATAGTATCGTTCTTAATTGTTGCTATACATATTTCACCATTTGACAAAATTAATCCTGAATTTGATTTCTTCTTTACAAGAATATTAGGAAGAATAGCAGTTCCTTTATTTCTAATGATAACTGGATATTATATATTAGACAGGGCTTTAAAAGATAAACAAGTTTTAGTTGACTATACAAAGAAAATACTAAAAATTTATCTTCTTTGCATATTACTTTATTTACCAATAAATATCTATATGGGTAGTTTTAAGAACATTGATATTATTACAATATTAAAAGATGTTTTTATAAATGGAACATTATATCATTTATGGTATTTTCCAGCACTTATTGTTGGAGTGTGGATTACATATTATTTAGTTAAAAAATTAGGACGAAAAAAGGCTTTAATTGCAACGATATTATTATACATAATAGGTGTGTTTGGAGATAGTTATTATGGCATAACTATTATGAATCAGATTACAAAAAATATATATGAATTAATTTTTAATATTTTTGATTATACGAGAAATGGTTTATTCTATGTACCAATATTTATATGTTTAGGACATATTATAAAGGCAGGCACAAGAAAAACCACAAAGTTTGATTTATTGTATGCTTTATTATTCTTTATTCTTATGAGTGTGGAAGGAAGTATTTTACATTATTATAATTTACAAAGACACGATAGTATGTATTTATTTTTACTTCCGCTTATGTACTTCTTGTTTTGCTATTTAATGGATCATAGTAAAACATCAAATAAGAAAATAAGAAATATTGCAACATATATTTATATTTTCCACCCACTTTTTATTGTAGGAATTAGGTTTGTTTCTGGCATTATTGGAATGGATAAAATATTTGTTGAAAATAATTTAATACTTTATCTGTTGGTTTGTATAACAACAACAATATTTGCCTTTTTAATAGAAAAAATAAAGGAAGTAGTAAAAAATGAAAGAAAATAATTTGTTAAAAGACAGAGCGTGGATTGAAATTGATTTAGACAATTTAGTAAATAATATAAGTGAAATAAAAAAAATAATTTCTCCAAAGACAAAGATAATGGCAGTTGTAAAAGCAAATGCTTATGGACACGGGGCATTATTAACAGCAAGAAAATTATCAGAAATTGGTATAACTGATTTTGCAGTGGCTATATTAGAAGAAGGTATATATTTAAGAAAAAATAATATACAAGGTAATATCTTAATATTAGGTTTTACTAATTTTGATGATTTAAAATATGTTATGAAATATGATTTAATTCAAACTATTATAGACTATGATTATTCTGAAAAGATAAAAGAGTTAAATTTTAATGAAAAGTTAAAATGCCATATAAAAATAAATACTGGTATGAATAGATTAGGAGAAAAATATAATCATTTAGATAAATTATATAAGATTTACGAAAATGAAAAATTAAATATTTTAGGAACATTTAGTCATTTATGCGTTGCAGATTCTAACACAAAAGAAAATATTGATTTTACTAACCGACAAATAGAATTATTTAATGAAACTATAAAAAGAATTAAAACAAAAGGATATGATACTGGAAAAGTGCATTTACAGAGTAGTTATGGTGTAATAAATTATACTGGATTAGACTATGATTATGTGCGAGTTGGTATTCTTATGTATGGAATAAATAGTTCATACGAGTCATATCAATTAATACATTTGAACTTAAAACCTGTTTTGTCATTGAAAGCCAGAATTACAAGTGTAAAAGAAATAAATAAAAACGATTCTGTTAGTTATGGAAGAACATATATTGCAACAGAAAATAGAAAAATTGCCTCCGTATCAATAGGATATGCAGATGGAATACCGAGAAATTTATCTAACAAAAATATGCAAGTCAAAATAAATGAAAGTTATGGCACTGTAATAGGTAGAATTTGTATGGATCAATTACTAATTGATATTTCTGATATATCAAATGTAAAAGTTGGAGATATTATAACAATTATAGGAGAAGATAAGAATATTACTGCTGAACAAGTCGCTGATAAAGCAGATACTATTACAAATGAATTGCTATGCAGACTTGGAGATAGACTAGCAAGAATTATTGTCTGATTTTTGGAAAGAATTTATAATTATTGTATAATAATAGAGAGGAGGGGGATGTTATGCACAGAATAGAAGCATATATAAGATTAGTATAAGATTAGGTTTAATTTTTGTTGTTATCATAAGTATTTTATATTTACCAATATTATTTAAGTTGAAGAAAAAAGGGATAAGTCCAACAAGACAAGTGAGTTATATAGGTCTAGTTTGTTCTATATTTCTCATAGTATTTGCAACAATGTTATTTATGCTGATTTCATTTGATTCGACGCATACATTAAATATTATTCCTTTTAATTGGAATGAAATTAGACTATATCAGTTTGTTGTTGAGAAAATTCCAAATATCCTATTATTTATTCCGTTTGGCTTTTTTGTTCCAGCAGTTTATAAAAGTAAACGAAATATATGGAAGACTATGCTTATTGTATTTTTAACAACTTTTGGAATAGAGTTTTTACAGTATTTTATGGGTAGATCGGCAGATATAGATGATGTTATTACTAACTTTCTAGGAGGTCTTATAGGATATATTTTATTCTTGGCTTTTAATAAACTTCTTAAAAATACAAATTTTTGGAAAAAATTTATTAAAAATGAGATATAAATACGAATGTATAAATAAGATATTAACAAATGGAATTGAAATAAGAGATGTTGCAGATATACTTGGACATAGAAATGTAGAAACAACAGAAAATTATTATATTTCAAGTACAGAAAAATCTAAACGATTAGCAACTGATGTTTTTGATAAGATAACAAAATCTGAAATTATAGAAGAAATTATTAAATATAAATAATTAAATATAAATAATTGGATAGATCCATTGATAAAAACGAATATTTATAGTATAATAAATGTGCAAAAATACAAAACGCACATTGTTAAATATATGATATAGATAGTATAATGACCGTAGTAAATGAATGCAAACATTGTTTGCGATTTGTTTGCAAGAGAGAAATATTTATAATAACAAAAATACTATAAATATTATAAATATAATAGGTTACCAAAACGATAAAACCTTGAAATATCAATAATATTATAAATATTATAAGTATTATAAATATGGGAGTTCCTACAACATGTGGAAGTGGTAAGAAATATAAGAACTGCTGTGGGAAGTAAGATAATGAGAAAATAATAATTTATTATCAATAATACATTAAAATATATAACAAAATGAAGGTGTCACCATGAAATAACGTGCTGGCACCTTTTAAAATATAATGTGAGGGGGAAAATTGAAATGAATAATAAAGTAATCGGAAATGAGAAAAATATAATATTTTACAATGATGAAGAAGGAAATACAAAGATTGAAGTTCTTCTGCAAGATGAAGATGTTTGGTTAAATACAGAGGCATTAGCAGAACTCTTTAGTATTGATAGAAGTGGTATTGTTAGGCATATTAATAATATCTATAAAGATAATGAATTGAATGAAAATGCAACTTGTGCAAAAATTGCACAAGTTCAAATAGAAGGAACTCGTGAAGTTAAAAGAACTTATCCATATTATAATTTGGATATGATTATTTCTATAGGATTTAGAGTTAATTCTAAGAAAGCAATTAAGTTTAGAACTTGGGCTAATAAAATAATTAAAGATTATATTATTCAAGGTTTTGCTTTAAATGATGATAGATTTATGAAAGCAAGGAAATCTGATCAAGAATACTTTAATAGATTATTAGAAAGAATTAAATTAATTAGAACAAGTGAAAGAATGTTTTATCAGAAAATCACTGATATATTTTCAGAGTGTTCTATTGATTATGATAGGAATAGTGAGACTGCTTCTACATTTTATAAAATTATTCAAAATAAATTTCACTATGCTATAATAGACTATATCAAGAAGGGACTGATATTGTGTATATCGTAGAAAATGAATGTTTAGAAGAAATAAGAAAAATTTGGATTGAAAATAACTCAGGATACATAGGTAATAATTGTAACTAAAAGTTGTATGTAAAATAGATAGTGATGTATGTGGATACGCAGTATTATATTTTGAAAAGGATTTTTGCAAGCTTGAAAAATATCCTAATTATATAAAAAATATACCTAAAAAAACTATTTATATGTGGGAAATGGTAACATCAAAAAATCATTTAAAAGAAGGGGTAGCTTCCAAAATATATGATTATATAAAAACAAAATTTAATGATTATACAGTATATG
>USMK01000032.1 GCA_900555835.1 uncultured Clostridium sp. | reverse complement strand
GGTACTAATGAGAATACCAAAAGAAGAATATAACAAAGCTGTGGGATGTTTAAAACGATATAATTATAATTGCATAAAAATAATGGACGTTAGAGAAAATATAATGAGTATAAGTGGTCAAAATTTAGATGGAATGCCAAAAGCAAAGTATAATACATCTGATATGGTTGTAAATAGTGTAATACAATTACAAACAAATGAAGAATTGAAAAGAGCATCTAAGGAGTTAAAAGCAGTACAATTAGCATTACAATTGGTTGATGAAGATTGTCGAGCAATATTTGAAAGTACATATATACAAAGTCAGAGCAAATGGCAATTAATAAATAATGGAATGTCAGAAAGAACATATTTTAGAAAAAAAACTGAGTTAATAATGCAAGTAAACAAGGAATTAAAAAAATTGGCATAATTTTGGCATAATTTTGGCAGTTTTTTAGCAAAAATCTGTGTTATAATTGTATTGTGTATAAAAGGAGATATAAAAAAGAGCTTAGAAATAGGCTCTTTTTATTATGTTATGAAAGGAAGATAGAAAATGGAATTTAAAAAGGCATATGAAGCATTAAAACAAGGTCATAAAATAAAAAGAGAACATTGGAGAGGTTATTGGGTAAAAGAAAATGGAACAATAACAATGCATTGTAAAGATGGAAGCGTAATCCCTTTTTTAGAAACAGAAGATATATTTGTAGATTTAGATAATATAGTAGCTGATAACTGGATTATATGTGATGACATAGATGAATCTAAATTAAATATACAAACATTTACTTTTGGAGAAGCAATATCTAATTTAAAAAGAGGAAAAAGAGTACAAAGACAAGGCTGGAATGGAAAAAATCAATATATAGAACTTGCAACTTGTATAAGCTATAAAAATACTAACAATGAAATAATAAATGCTGAACATGATGCAATAGGGAATAAAGCAATAGCATTTGTAGGAACATCAGGAGTTCAATTAGGTTGGTTAGCAAGTCAAGCTGATATGTTAGCTGAGGATTGGAAATTAGTAGATTAGTTATTACCAGTCTAGATAAAAAAGAAGAAGGTGTACATATGACTAATCAAGAAAGAATACAAAAATATATAAAAGTACAGTGCAAAAACTGTAAGAACAAAGATACAAATTTATGCGAGATAAGAGTATTTAATGCTGATAACGTCATAACAACAAGGTGCATTTATTATGAAAGAGAAAGTTAATTGGATTGAGTGCATGAAACGTAAGTGCGAGCAATGCAAGAGGTATAATGAGTGTTTTAAGGAGAAAGAAGGTGGAACAAAGTGCCAAGAGGAAAGAAAACCGACAATGAAACAATATATAAAATAATGATTTCTGTTTTTAGCACAGGGAATTTTTGTGAGACTGGAAGACAATTAGACATTCCAGCGAGAACAGTTGAAAAAATATATAAGCAGAATAAAGATAAGCCAGAATTTGCTAAACTGTGCGAAGAAAAAAAGGACGAATTTGTTGAGAATGCAACTAGAATAATAAACAAATCCACTAAGCTTTTAGAAAGAAGATTAGATATGGCACTAGAAAACCAAGACGAATTAGACTCTATTATAGAAGAAATATGGGCAATTGATAAATCGGAAATGAATGAGACAAAAAAGAAAACTATTGTAAATAAAATAGCTAAGATGCAATTAAATAGTTTATCAGAAATAACAACAGCATTAGGCACATTGTATGATAAAAGAAATCTAGCAGAGGGCAAATCAACTGTAAATACTGATATAAATATAAGAATGGATAAGAAAGTTGAGGAATTATCAAAGTGATTGAATATAGAGTTCCCGAGTTATATCCAAAACAAGAAGAATTTTGTAAAAGTAGAGTGAAATATACTTGCTATGGCGGAGCAAGAGGTGGAGGAAAATCATTTGTAGCGAGAGTGAAGGCAATATTGTTAGCTTTGTATTATCCAGGAATACAAATACTGCTATTAAGAAGAACTTTAAATGAACTAAGAGAGAATCACGTTGTACAATTACAGAAAGAATTAAAATGCAAACAACAAGATAAGATAGCCACATATAAAACACAAGAGAAGGTATTTGAATTTCCGAATGGTAGCAGAATTGTTTTAGGATATTGTGATAATGAAACAGACGTTTTACAATATCAAGGACAAGCATATGAAGCTATTTTTATAGAAGAGGCAACACATTTTACAGAATTTCAATTTAACTGTCTAAAAGAAAGTAACAGGTTATCTGGACAATGTAAAAAGCAGATAAAACCTAGAATATATCTAACCTGTAACCCAGGAGGAGTAGGACACGCTTGGGTTAAGAGATTATTTATTGATAGAGAATATCTTGAAGGGGAAATCCCAGAAGAATATGCATTTATTCCAGCATTAGTGTATGAGAATGAATATATTATGAAGAATGACCCTGATTACGTTAAGGCATTAGAGAGTTTACCAGAAGATAGAAAGAAAGCAATGTTATATGGAAATTGGGATGTATTTGAAGGACAATTCTTTACTGAATTTAAACGAGATGTGCATGTTATAGAACCTTTTGAAATTCCAAAAGATTGGTATATATATTTCGTTATGGATTATGGATTAGATATGTTAGCTGGATATTGGATAGCTGTTGATTACAATAGTAATGCTTATGTATTTAGAGAGGTTTATCAAAGCAATTTATTAGTATCACAAGCAAGAGATAAAATAAAAGAAATGACAAACGAAAGTGTTTATATTTATTTAGCACCACCAGATTTATGGAACAGACATAAAGAAACAGGAAAGAGTACAGCTGATATATTTGCAGAGGGTGGAATTGATTTATATAAAACAAATAATGATAGAATACAAGGTTGGCTACAAATGAAAGAGTGGTTAAAGGTATATAAAGACGAACAAGGTTTTGATACTGCTAAGTTAAAGATATTTAATACTTGTAAAAATCTAATAAGATGCTTACCACAAATTCAACACGACGAAAAGAAAATTGGAGATGTAGCAAATGAACCACACGAATTAACACATTCAGTAGATGCGATTAGAGGCTTTTGTGTATATTGGACACAAGAGCCTATTTTCGTACCCGAAGAAAAGAAATTGCCATATGAATTACAAACAGAAGAAATAGAAGAGAATATCTGGGGTTAGGAGGAAAAATAATGATTTTGATTGCTGTAATTGTAGGTTATTTATTAGGAATTGCACCTTATATATACAAAGAAGTTAAAGAAATATTAACAAACAGAAATGAAGAAAAGAACAAAGAAGAAGAGAAGAATACCGCAGAGGAGATTTTTAATGAATGGTTAAATGGAGCAAATGAAAAAAACGTAAATCAAGAGGATTTGTTCAAAGAATATACAACAGGCGAAGTAACGAAAGGGGTGCAATAGATGACAAGAGAAGATTTAGCAAAAGCGATTTGGAAAGACTGGGAAATAGGGTTAGAATATCAAAGAAAACTCAGAATGAAAGAAACTTGTGAGCAATGTGTTGATTTCTTTGAAGGCAGACAATGGCCCGCAGTAACTGAAAGAACAAAGAACATGCCTAGACCAGTAATAAATATAATCAAGTTTATTGTAAATGGAAAAAAAGCGAATATATTATCAAGTAAGATATCTGCTGTGTATAAACCTTTAATTTATAGCCAAGAAATGAGCCAAGTTGCAACAGAAGGAGCAACGGCTTTTACTAATTTTGCAACACATATCCGAAAAGAAATAAAGCAAGAAGATTTAGACGACAAGGCAATTTTAGATGGATTAAAGAAAGGAACATATATCTTTCATTACTTTTGGGATAGAGAAAGCAAAAGTGGATTAGCTAAGTTTGACGGTGGATTAAATGGTCAAATAATAGATCCTTTGAATATTGTATTTGCTAATCCAAAACAAAAAGATGAACAGAAACAAAAATGGATTATTATTCAGAGCAGAGAAAATGTACAAACTTTGAAAAAGATAGCAGAAAGTAATGATATTACTGCACAGGAAATAGAGCTTATAGAGGCTGACGAAGATTCGCAGAAAAATTATGATTACGAAGAACAAGATGGAGAAGAATATGCAACAGTTCTTACTAAATATTTTAGAAAGAATGGAGAGGTATATTACTTAAAAACGACAAAAAATATGATAGTACAACCTGAAACACCTCTTACACCTAATGCAAGTGATATTTTATTGAATATGGACGAACAAGGGAAGACTAATGAGGATACAGAAGCGGTTGATATTGATAAGCCAGAACAAACTGACTTCAAAATTAGTTTATATCCAATTGTTGTGGGAGCTCACGAGGAAAGAGAAAAAAGCATCTTTGGTATTGGAGAAGTGGAACAGCTAATTCCAACACAAAAGGCTATTAACTTTGATTATGCTATGATGCAAATGGCTAGTCAAAACATGGGATTTCCTAAGGTACTAATGAGGCCAAGGGCATTACAAGGAAAAGTAATAACTAATACCCCAGGAGAGATTATAACAGATTATAGTCCTAATTTTGATGGAATAAGATATATGAATCCACCTGCTTTTAGTACAACTCCATTGACGATGGCTGATAAGTTATTAGAAGTTACAAGAACTGTAACAGGGGCAACTGAGGTAGCAAACGGAGAAGTATTAGGCAAGAATATGAGTGGTAGTGCTATTGTAGCATTACAAACACAGGCAAAAGTACCAATAGAGGATATACAAAAAAGATTTTGGAGAGTGCATGAAAAAATTGCAAAGATATGGGAGCAGTTTTTCAAAGCCTATTACACATTTGATACACAATATACAGTAGAAAACAGCAACGGGCAACAACTTAATACATTTAATGGAACACAGTATCAACAAATAGATTTTGAAACAACTGTTGATGTAGGAGCAGGAAGTGCATATTCTGAAAGTTTGAGTATTAACTTATTAGAAAGTGCATTACAAAGGGGAGACATTACTTTTGATGACTATATTGAGTTATACCCTGAAACTGCAATGCCATTTAAGGCTAAACTTAGAGAAATTAGGAAGCAAAGATTATTACCACCTGAGATAAGCCAGAAAATAATGGCAAATCCACAAATTTTGCAATATGTAATGCAGATTATACAACAAGCTGAAACACCTGCACCAGGAACTAATGGACAAGTTAATAATACGATATAAGTAATAACTTTATTTTTAACAAATAGGGTTATTTTTTTATATAAAAATTCGCATTGAATAGCGTAAAAATCTAAAAATAGAAAGGAATACTTATGGAAGAAGAAGTAAACGAAAGCGTAAACAATCTTGAAGTCGCTGAACAAGAAGAAACAGTTGAAAATACTGTACCTGAAACAGAACCTACTGAGTCAGAAGAGGAAGTAGAGGATGTGGAAGAAAATAAGCAAGAGGAAACTAAGACAGAAAAACAATCCGATGAAGAAAATGCTAAATATGCTGGAATAAGAAGAAAAGCCCAAGAAGAAGCTAAAAAGCAAATTGAACAGGTTAGAAAAGAAGCATATGAGCAAGGCCTAGCACAAGGCAAAATACGTAGTTACATTGGAAAAGAAAATCCTTATACAGGAAGAAGAATTGAAGATGATTACGACGTACAAGAATACCTTGATATGTATGAGCTTGATAGTAAAGGAAAAGACCCTGTAAATGATTATCGAGAACTACAAAAAGAAAAAGCTAGGCAAGAAGCGGAGGAAAGAGTAAAGGCAGAGGAAAAATCTAAGCAAGATAGATGGTATGAAGATGATACCAAAGATTTTGTGGATAAATACTCTGTTGAAGAGCTACAAGAACTTAGCAAAGACGAAGATTTTAATTTATTTGCAAATGGCAAAATAGGAAAACTTCCACTTGCTAATATCTATGAGGATTATAAAAAACTTATAGGCAAATATGAAAAGAAATCTATTGAAACAGCTAAAAAGATTGTAGCAAATAATACGACAACACCAGGAGCTATGGAAGAGGCTGAGCCTCCGGTAGTAGACTGGAATAGTATGTCGAGTGAACAATTTGAAAAATATGTAAAGAAAGCCAAAGATGGCGAACTGAAATAGTTACTTAGAAGAGTAGCTATTTTTTTATCGCTATAAAAAAATAAAGGAGGAATGTAAAATGGCTACAAAAACACAAACAATAACAAATGTCGCAGGACAAAATCAATTATCAGCAGAGGACAAGACTTTTTATGAAAGAACTCTATTAGAGAGATTATTACCACAATTAAATTTTTATAAGGATGCAAGAAAGAAAAAATTACCTAAAAATGCAGGAAGAACAATGAATTTTAGAAAATTTAATTCATTAACTGCACCAAGTGCATCATTAACAGAAGGTAAAACACCAGATGGAAATGATTTAAGTATAACAACTATAACTGCAACAGTTGCACAAGAAGGAGATTTCATAGTATTTTCTGATTTAATTCAAATGACAGGTATAGACCCTGTATTAACAGAAACATCTGAAATGCTGGGAGAAGAAGCAGCCGAAGTAGTAGATAGCAGAATACAAACTGCATTATCTAAGGGTACTAATGTTTATTTCGCTGGTGGAGCAACAACAAGAGCTGGATTAGAAAGTGCTACAACTAAAAATCTAACAGCTGACGATATTAAGAAAATTGTAAGAAAATTAAAAAATGCAAATGCAAAAAGATTTTCTGACGGTTTCTATCATATGCAAATCGACCCAGATATTGCTTATGATTTAATGAGTGATAGTGCTTGGGTAGATGTTTCTAAATATGCTAAACCAGAGCAAATGGTTAAAGGCGAACTTGGAAAAATGCACGGAATGAAATTCTTTGAAACAACTAATTTAGAAACTGTTAATAGTTCAGAAGCGGGAACCAAAATACCAGTACATATAGCATATGCATATGGAAAAGATTCTTATGATTGTATTGACCTAGAAGGTGGAGCTGGTAAACCAGAAATCATAGTAAAACCAAATGGTTCTGCTGGTACAGACGACCCATTAAATCAAAGAGCAAGTGCTGGTTGGAAAAACTGCTTTACAGCTGTTATTACTCAACCAATGGCATTAGTAAGAGTAGAAACAGGGGTAAAAGCCTAAGAAAGGGGCTTAATTGCCCCTAATTTATTTTATAAAAAGGAGTGTTGATTATGGCAACTAAAAAAGATACTGAAATAAAAACAAAAGCACCAAAAGTAGAAACAAAAATAAAGGTAAGAATACCAATTGACTCATTAAATCCAAAAGATAAAGAAGTTATCGTTGGAATAAATGAAAAATATGCCAAAGTTGTAAGAGGAAAAGAAACAGAAGTTTCACTTCCTGTTTATGAACAGCTAAAAAATGCAGGGTTAGTATAATACTAGCCCTTTATATCACTTTAAGGGAAAATAGAGCTAGTTCAAACCTAGCGAAAGTGAGAGGAGAGTTAATATGACTTGGGGAGAAATACAAATAATTTCATTGCAAAAGATGTTTGCAAAAGACGAGCCGATAGATATAAGTGATTTAGATAAATTAAAAGAAGATGACGACTGTAAATTGTATTTAAATTCGATGCCAGCAGTAGCAAATGAAGCAATGAATAGAATTAAACCATATGTAATGAATATGTATCAATACAACGAAGAGAAAAAGGAATATGAAAAGACCGTTATTGAGAAAATAACAAGCGAAACAAGCAATAACTTTGAAATTCCATTGCCAGAAGATGCTTGTGTGTTAATTCCACTCTATATAGCTAGTCAACTATATAAGGACGACGACATATCACAAGCTACTGCATATAGAAATGAGTTTGAAGTAGGTCTACAAGACTTATATTACAATGTTGAAAATCAAGAAAGTATAGAAGAGGTATTTTAATTATGGCAAGTTTTAATGTTCCTTCATCTCCAAGCACATACGAAATTGATATAAATGGATTATTGGGAGTGGATTTTTCGTCATCAATTACAGATATTGATAAGAGAAGAAGCCCCAAAGGATATAACTTTGTAAATACTAATGGAACAATAGAAAAGCGAAATGGATATAAAGTATTAGCTTATTTAGGGCAGAAAGCTAATATAAATGGTATATGGAATGTTGATACCGTAAGTGGAGAGTTTTTTGTTGTGCATTGTGGTACGAAATTATATGAAATGAAAACAAATTTTAGCAGTTACACAGTAATTAAGGAAAATTTAAAAGATACTGTTTCAGCTGGTATTATTATAAATTCTAAATTGCTTATATTAGATGGAAAAAGAGCTATTGTATACGACTTGTTAAAAAGCGAAGATAAAGCACAATATTTAGACGAAATTGGATATATTCCAACTACACAAATTGCTAGAAGTCCTAATGGATTACAAAGTCAAGCCTATGAGAGTGTAAACTTAGTTCAAGATAGCAGAATAAATCTATTTACAAGTAATGAAACTGATACCGTATACCAATTAGCAGAAACAGATTTAACTTCTATTGATTTAATAGAGGTATTAAATAATAATGGCCAATGGGAAGAAAAGAAAACAGGATATACAAAGGATTTAAGCAAAGGACAAGTTGTTTTTAGCTCTGCAATAGGTAAATCGCCAGTTGATGGAAGAGATAATGTAAGGATTAAATACAAAAAGAATAGTTTAGAAAACAAATCACAAGTTAATAAATGTGATGTAATGTGCGTGTATGGATATGCTGGGGCTAATAATAGAATATTTATGGCTGGAAATCCTGATTATGCAAATATCGTTATATATTCTTATTTAGAAGATGTAACATATATTCCAGTTGAAAATGTTATAAAAGTAGGATTGGAAGTTGTTCCAATTACAGGAATTGTGAAGATTAATAATGGAAAATTAGCTGTTTTAAAGGCTATTTCTGATACAGATAGTACAATTTTTTATATTGGGTATGCAACATATAATAATGCCGAAGCATTTCCACTAGAAGGAAGTACAAAAGGCGAAGGAAATATAGCAAAAAGGGCTCATTCTGTGTTATTGAATGAACCATTGATATTAACTGATAACGGTGTATTTGCGTTAAATTCTGCTACATTCAGCGACGAGAGATATGTATATCATAGAAGTTATTATGTAGATAGCAAATTGACTAATGAAAGCAATTTAAAAGAAGCCATTGGTATAACTAATGCTGGTAAATATTATTTAGCTATAAATGACCACGTTTATGTTGCTGATAGTAGATTTAAAAGCACTTCTAGTAATTCAAGATATAGTAATTATCAATATGAATGGTATTATTGGACTGATTTACCTGTAAGAGTATGGTTTGTTTGGAATGAAGAATTGTATTTTGGAGACAAATACGGCAATATTTGCAAATTCAGAAATGATAATGACGAAAATAGATTCAAAGATAATGAACAAAATGTTGAAGTAGAGTGGAATTCTGTAATATTAGACTTAAATAAACCAGCTTACAAGAAAAATATAAAAAGAATTGCTATACAATCTAACCCAAAAACATCTAAATTAACAGTTGGATATAGACTAAAAGGTGGAGAAAAACAAGTTTTGGAGAAAGTGTATGTTAATTCGGTATATCCTAAGACTACTATAATTAAGAAGAAGGCTAAAAAATTAGCTTTCTTTTCTTTATATATTGAAAACAAAGAAGATACAAATATGAATTTTAATTCTGTAAGTGTAATTTACACTATTGGAAGTTATTATAAAGGAGATTAAATATGGGAGAGCCTAAATATGATGAGGATTTAGTAAACTTAGGATATTTAAATAAGGTTATAAACAACGAAAATCAAGATAAAGATACAACTATAAGCAAAAATTATGCTTCACAGCCTAAACCTCCATATTATGCAGGAGATACTTGGACAAATGGCAATATTGTATATACTTGCGTTAATACAAGGCTAGTAGGAATGTTTGTTGCTAGTGATTGGGTAAGCGAGAGTGGAGCTAAGGAAGAAGCAGAAAGAAAAAATAAGATATTCTTAACTCAACCTACGGATTATTTACCTGGGGATATGTGGATATTGCAAACAGATGATGACCATAGAAGCGGAAAAAAAGGAGAAATCTTAATTTCAACAGCAGGAAGAAAAGAGTATGACTCAGATGATTGGATTAATATGCTAGGATATGGAACAATAGCAAGTATAAATGAAGTTGCGGGAAATCTAAATAATGCGATTAGTAGAATTGGAAATGTTGAAGAAGCAATTGAAGATGGTATTATAATTACTTTTTATCAAGATACCGTACCAGAAGCTAAGCATATTGGAGATTTATGGTATGTAACAGGAGAAAATGAAAGTTATATTCAAGGTAAATTATATAGATATGACGGAAATGAATGGAAGTTACTTGATGACCCTAAAATAACAGAAGCATTTGAAAAGGCCAATGAAGCAAGAATTGTTGCTGATGGGAAGATACAAAGTTTTTATTCAGATACAGAACCTACACAAGATATGGGAGTAGGAGACCTTTGGATAGATACCATTAATAATAATAAATTATACAGATATAATGGAACTAATTGGGTCGCTGTATATGATACAAGAGTAGACGAGCTTGTGGAAGATGTAGATACCGTAACGCAAAGAGTTGTAGAAATTAGTACAGATTTAGGAAAAATAACACAAAGAGTAACCGAAACGGAAACATCAACTAAAACAGTTGAAGATAAATTAGCTCAACAAGAAATAAGTGTAAATGGAATAAAGAGTGAAGTATCTTCAACAAACGCTAAGATAGAAGCATTAAGCAATAATAAAGTTAATTCAGACGAATATAACCAAACAATAGAAACACTAAAAACAATGATAGAGCAAGGCGATAGTCAAATAGAATTTAACTTTAAAAATATACAAGACAAAACAGACGAATTAGGAAATATTATAGCAAATAATCAATCTGTTTTAGAGGAATATATACGTTTTAAGGGAGCTTTAATTGAACTTGGCAGGGTTGGAAATGATTTTAGTGCAATATTGAGTAATACAGAGCTTGCTTTCTTACAGAATGGTCAAAAAATAGCTTACATAAGCAATAATAAGCTGTATATAACTGATGCGGAAGTTCAGAATAAGCTCGTTATAGGTAAGTTTGCTTTTATCCCTCGTGCTAATGGAAATTTAAGTTTTACATGGATAGGAGGGTAAAAGATGGCAAGTATTTATGGAGATTATTCAAAAAATGTAAGATTAAGAATAGATTATTCAGTTACAAGTCAAAGCATAGAAAACAATACAAGTACAATAAGACTTGATTTGTATGCCGAAAAAACAGCACATAGTGGGTACAACAAAACTGGTAAATCATACTTTAATATGACTGGTAGAGGAAACACAACAGTAAATTGGGATTGGGGTTCTTCTAGCAGTCAATATTTTTTAGGTAGTAGTGATGTAACCGTATCACATAACGCAGATGGAACAGGGAGTACAACTTTAAGTGGATATTGGTATATGGGTAGTACATCATCATATATGCCAACAGAAATATCTGTATCAGGAAATATAACACTTCCAACTATACCAAGGGCTAGTAGCATAGGATTAAGCCCATCTAGTTTAAAATTAGGTGCAGAATTAAGTATAGCAATAAATAGAGCTAGTAGTTCATTCAGACATGCTTTATATTGGCAGATAGATAGTGGGGATTGGCATTTAATTGAAGCATATGCAACAAGCTCATATAAATGGACTGTACCTAAGGATTTAGCAAATTATTTTACAAGTTCTACAAGTAAAACCATAAGAATTATTTGTGAAACCTACAATGGAGATATTTATATCGGTAATTCTTCTCAAACATTTACTGCAAATATTTCAGATGATATAGTTCCAACTATATCTAGCTTAACATTATCAGATCCAACGGGTAACGCAGTATATATTGAAACAATATCAAGCATTAAAGCTAAAACTGTTGCTAATGGAGCATATGGAAGTAGCATAACAAATATTAGTGTTTCAATGATTGTGAATGGAACAACCAAGAAAACTTTATATGGTAGTGAAGTAACATTTGATTTGAATAACTTAAATATAACGGAAAACACAACTGTAACAATAAATGCAATAGTAACTGACAGTAGAGGAAAAATAAATATAGCCACAAAAACAGTAACCGTATATAGATATATTAAACCTTATGTAATGTCAAGAAATTCTTTCAGATGTAATGCTAATGGAACAAGGGATGAAAATGGTACATATTTGAGTTTGTATTGGGTATATCACGTTTCAACTGGCGTTACTAATAATGTAGCAAAGCCAAAAGTACAATATAGACAAAAAGGAAGTTTTGAGTGGACTACTGTAAATTTAGGCAATGGAGCAACAAGTGTTGTAGGGGATGGGGCTATATCAACTGACTACGAATACGAAGTTCAATATATCATTGGCGATAATTATTATTCAAATATAAGTATAACTGATACTGTTCCGACAGGATATACCACCGTAGATTATAGAGCAGGCGGAAAAGGGATTGCTTTCGGTAAAGTAAGTGAAAAAGACGAATTTGAATGTAATATGCCAGCTGATTTTAAAAAATCAATTTCTTGGAATTCTTATAGCGCAAGCAATGTAGATGCCAATGATTATACAAAAGCGGGGATGTACTATTTAGGAGAAAATTGTTCAAATTTGCCAAACTCTTATTGCAGGTTAATTGTTAACGGAGCAGAAAGCTCAGGAGATATCGTTCAAATGGCTATTGCTGTAACTACTGGTAGAACTTGGATACGTGGAAAATCGAATGGAAATTGGCATAATTGGAATGAAGTTCCATTGTCAAATTATGCAGGAAAAGTCAATTTAAATGAGTATAAAAATCCGGGTGTATTTGGTGTATATAATGCAACTAATGCACCAACAGCAGACATAGCAGTACTAGAAGTCATAAAATACTCAGAAGATTGGATCGCACAGAGGTTTAATATTATTTCACACGAGCAATATACTAGAACATATGAAAGATGTTGGCATAGTGGTACGACTTGGAGTTCTTGGCAACAAATATTCCGTTCAGAAAAAATGCTTTATGTTAATGATTCTGGTTCAAGTGGCACAATAACTTTGAGTGAGTCCGCTGCTCATTTTTCAATGATGGAAATATATGCAATGAATAATGATGGTAAAAGAGGATATACAAAAGTATTTTATCCACACAACAAAGATGTAACATTAGATATAGCAACTCCAAATTATCCTACTTATTATGGTAAGGCTAAGGGATATACAATAAGTGGTACTTCAATAACATTATCAACGAGTATTCGTACAATGGAATATTATTTTGCTAATGGAACTACCACAAATTCATCTAACTCTAATAGTATTTCAATATATAAAGTAATTGGTTATAGATAAGGAGGAAAAATATTATGGCACTACAAAAAGAAATCGAATTAGAAAATGGGGTCATTTTAAATTATCATAGAATAACAAATTTGAGTAAAATAACTAATATATCTAATCTGATCGAGGTTAGTTCATATATAAGTGAAGCACAACGAAAAAAAGAAAAAGCATATCAAGATTTACAAAAAAAATCCGCAAATCATGAACCACTAAGCACCGAAGAACAAATGAAATTAGAAAAAGGAATGAATGTATTAGTAAATTCAGATTATATAACTTTAAATTATGACGAAGAAATGACAATTGAAGATGCTTATAATTATTTAAAAAGGACAGAAAAGTTCAAAAATGCAGAACTTATATAATAAAAAATATTAAGAAAAGAGGATTAAAATGGAGAATATAACAATTGGACAAATTGTAATTGCAATTAGTATTTTATCGACAATAGGAGGAGTGCTTTTGTACTTAGCAAAAATATACAAAAAAGTATTAGAAACAAGTCAAAAAATTGACTCTACGGATGTCTTGACGAGGGCTAATTTAAAAGCAACAAAAGTAATGCTAGACCATTTTATTGAAGATAAAATAGGAAATGGCGAATTTAAGCACGCAAGACAAGAAATAGACGAAGTTTTAATTGAAAGGAAGGTAAGTTAATATGAAAAAAGCATGGAGCGATTTAAAAAGTTTTATAACAGTAGCAATGGTTATCTTGTTATTTGTAATGGTAATTGCAAATTTGTGGGGATTTTCGTTAGCAGATAATCTATTGATATTAGTAACCAATTTAGCAACATCAGTATTTACATATTATTTTACAAAAAAAGACGATAGGGAGGTACAATAATTATGAATTTAGGAGATTTTGGGGCATGGGCATTAGCCCAAA
>USMK01000031.1 GCA_900555835.1 uncultured Clostridium sp. | reverse complement strand
CTGGCCACACTCTGGGCATTCAATTTCATCAATCTCATCGTCATAATCAGTTTGAAATTCAAATCCACAATAAGGACAAGTAATAAAGAAATCATAATCTTCGCTTTCAACCATCTTTTCAAAATATCTTAGTTTTTCTTCTAAAATCGTAATTCTAGTTTCATACTCACTATTTTTATCTTGAATTTTTTTTATCCTCTCATCATATCTATCCATTATCTCATTACAATCATCAACAACAATGGATACAATATCATCTAGTTGTTCTTTTGCTTTCATTAATTCATCTTTATCTTTAATTGAATTTTCCAAAGTCTCAATCATTTTTTGATATTGCTTTTCTAAATCTGACACTAATTTAAGTCTCCTTTTGACTAAATTCTTTCCATGTACTCACCAGTTCTAGTATCGATTCTTATTACATCACCAATATTAACAAATAAAGGTACTGATATTTCATATCCATTTTCAAGTGTAGCTGGTTTTCCAGAAGTTGTTGTTGTATTTCCACTAAATCCAGGTTCAGTATATGTAACTTCCAACTCAACAAACATTGGTGGTTCAACAGCAAATACTTTACCTTTGAAAGAAAGTATTTTACAATTCATATTTTCTTTAATGAATTTTAAAGCATCACCTAATTGTTCTTTGTTAAGAGGGATTTGCTCATATGTTTCATTATCCATGAAATAATATAAATTTTCATCATTGTAAAGATATTGCATATCTCTTTTTTCAATTTCAGCACCTTGTAATTTTTCTGATGGATTAAATGTTTTTTCAAGTACAGCTCCTGTAATTACATTCTTTAATTTTGTTCTTACAAATGCAGCTCCTTTTCCTGGTTTTACGTGTTGAAATTCTACAACCTTATATACTGAATTGTCTAATTCAAATGTAGTTCCGTTTCTTACATCTCCTGCCATATATACTTCTGCCATAATTATAACCCCTTTTCAAATAAAATTTATGTTAATATTTTACTACATTTATCTCAAAAAATCAAGCTATTATAGTATAATTCTTCTCAGATTTAGTTAAATTTATGCAACCATTTTTTGTTATCAATATAGTATCTTCTATTCTTATTCCAAATGATTTTGTAACATACACACCGTGGTTCTACTGCAATAACCATATTTTCTTTTAATAAATTATCATATTTTGAAGATAGTACCGGAATTTCATGTACATCCAGTCCAACTCCATGTCCTAGTGCATGAATTAAATCAAATCTGTTAATTTTTAGCTCTTGTTCAACATTTTTTGTAATATTTTTTATATTTGCTCCCTCTTTCATCTCAGATAAGGCTTGTTCTTGAACGCTTAGAACTAGGTCATATGCTGACTTTATGGTATCATCCATTTCTCCCATAAATATTGTTCTTGTCATATCTGAACAATATCCGTTGTATTTACAACCTAAGTCAATTAAAATAATATCTCCTTTTTCTATTTTCTTATCTGTAACCACACTATGTGGCATTGAAGAATTTGTACCTGTTGCTACAATCGGGTCAAATGAAACTCCTTCTGCTCCGTTTTTTATGAAAAAATCTTGAATTTTATATGCAACTTCTCTTTCTGTCATTCCTATTTTTATATAAGTTTTCAAAAATTCAAAACATTTATCTGTAATTTCACATGCTTTTTCTATGTTTTTTATCTCGTCCTCATCTTTTATACGTCTTTGTTTTTCAATTATGCCTTCTGTTTCAACAAGTTCATTTATTCTATATAGTTGCATAATATTTTTATATTGTTCATATGTTACATAGCTTTCTTCAAATCCAACTTTTTCACAAAATAAGAAGAAATTTTCATAATCTTCTCTTATCATTCCTCTTTTATCCCAAGCAATTATTTCTGAATCTATCGTTAACGCACTATTTACCGCTTCAATATATCTACTATCTGTAAGAAATATATTTTCTTTTCTAGTAATCAAAAGCTCTCCTTCTGCATCTAAATTTGTTAAATATTTAATATTTATTGGATTAGAAACAATCATTCCTTCAATGTTTAAAGAATTAAGCTGATTTCTTAAACATTTAATTCTTGGATTCATAAAAATCACCCCTTTAATACAAACCGTAGTGTGAATATTTTCATTAAGGCTGTTGCCAAATACACAAATGGCACAAACATACTAATAAATGATGCTATTACTATAAATGGTCCGAATGGTATGTATTCGCTTGTTTTTTTCTTTTTACTAACTAAAAGAATTATACTTAAAACTGCACCGATTAAGAAAGAAAGTAATGTTACAATTATTGTACCTCCAAGTCCAAACATTAAGCCTAACCCGCACATCAATTTAACATCTCCAAAGCCCATAGCTTCTTTTCCTGCAATTAGTCCTCCAATTAGCGTAATAAGTAAGAATATTCCCCCTCCTGCAATTAGTCCAAAAAACATATCTTTTGCAATATTTATATTGTTAAATCCATATAAAAAAGTAAAAATTATTCCAATTTCAAATAAGCTTAAATTTAATCTATTTGGTATTATTTGTAGTCTATAATCTATTACAAATGTTGCTAGTAATATTGGAACAAGTATTACAAATTTGAACAATGTCAAGTTCTGCACAAAATTATTGCTCCATCCATATACATATACTAATGCAATATAAATTATTGCTGTAAGTATCATTAGAAAATAATTGGGAACAAATTCATTCTTAAACTCCTTAAATGCACCTTTTTCAAAAACTTTTTTCTCTTTTGACATTCTTTTAATTATCCAGTCAGTAAATTGTCCGAACCGCGACGCCCAATATCCCAAATATTATATAGCAAATAATATGAATATCATTTATGTACATTTTCCTCTTCCTCCTCTTGTTTTACATATCTTTTAATAACAGCATTTTCAATTGGTCTTTTAATTCTAGTAATCAAAATATCCTTTTCTTCCAATGGTTTAACCAATATTGAAAACATTTTACATCTATTAGCGCCAATTACATCAGTAAAAATTTGGTCTCCTACAACAGCAATGTTTGTACTATCTAATTTCAAAATCCTCTGTGCTTTCTTCAATCCAAATTTCAAAGGTTTCATGCCAAAACTTATATAAGGAATTTTCAACTTTTCTGCAATCATTTTTATTTTATCCTTTTTATTGCTATTTGATACAATACAGAATTTTATCCCTTTTTCTTTCAAATTATTACACCAAATATCTACATTTTCCAACATTTCTCTATTATAATAAAGCAATGTATTATCAACATCTAAAATAATTCCCTTAATATTATTTTCTTTAATAATTTTTTCACTAATCTTAGTTGCATTTTCTAAATATATTTTTGGATATATCAACATATTCTCCTCCAAACACTTTCTCCCATTTATATTATCAATACATGCGAAATTTGTCAAGGATGACTTCGCCTCTTGGCAAAAATTTTTCCTTGTGTTATAATTTTACTACAAAAAATGGAGGTATTTATGCAGAAATTAACAGATGAAACTTTAATAAGAAAAAATAATATGAAAATATTCCCGTGGTATAAAATGCTCTCTTGGGATTTGCTGTTTTTTTACTCTATTTCGTTTTTATTTCTTGTTGATATTAAAGGCTTAACTCCTGCCCAAGTAATTTTGGTAGATGCTTTTTATCCTTTATTTAAATTCATTCTTCAACCTTTTTGTACTATCATTGTAGAAAAAATAGGAAAACGAAATAGTCTTATATTTGCAAATAGTATGGTAAATGTTTATTTATTTGCCTTACTATTTTGTAACAACTTTATAAGTGTAGTTATCGCAACATTTTTCTCTTCTTTTGGATTTATAATAAAAAATATGTGTGAATCAAACTTTTTATATGAGTCTGTTCCACATTCCAAAAACCGAGGAGAAATTTTTGGAAAAATTGATGGCAGAGGATTTTCATACTTTTATTTATTTGATGGAATAACCTCTCTTTTTACAGGTTTTACATATGTAATAAATCCATATTTGCCAATTATTATTTCACTACTTATTAACATTATTGCAACAATTTTATCATATAGGCTATGTGAAATTCCAAAAACAAGTACAGAGAAATTAAAAAGTAAATCTACTACTAGTATTTCTCAGTCATTTAAAGATTTTTTCAAGGACTTCAAATATGGTTTTAGATATGTATTGAAATCTGATAGACTTCGCTCATTGATTACAATTTACAGCTTATTTTATGGGATTTTAGCACTTACTCTAACTTTACGTAGAAGTCTATTAAAAGAATTAGATGTATCTGCTGAATATTTTGGAATTATTTTTGCAGTAATGGGAATCATAGCAGCAATATCTGCAAATAGGCAAAACTGGTTTAATAAAAAATTTAAAAACCGCACATTAACTGTTCTTATTGTTCCATATTGTGTATCTTGCATTTTACTAGGATTTGTAGCAATATTTGAAACTGATCCTAAAAGCTTATTTACTACTGTAATGTTAATTTTTGCTTTACAATATATAATTCGTGGTCCATTCCATACCATAATAAAACGATATTTGAACAATTTTTCTACAACAAAAGCCCGCAACAAAATTTACTCTATAACAACTTTCTTTGAAAGCTTAGTAGCAAGTTTAATTGCGGTTATCGGCTCTATCATTGTAGAATACTCAAATTCAGCTTATGCTTTTATGGTAATTGGCATTATTTCGACGGCTTGTGTTCTACTACTTTTAAAATATATGAAAACACGTGTTGGCTTAAAACCCGAAGAATATAAAAGATCTGAAATTGAAATGTTAAATTTAAAATAATTATTTACAAAATCTATGATTTCCAATTGTTACTGTCATCGGCCTTGACCATATCCAAGCGCTGGTGGCAGTTTTTGGATTAAAATAATATATTGCTCCATAGGTAGGATCCCACCCATTTAAAGCATCTTGTGCAGCCTTTTTTGCGGTTGCATTTGGTGTTAAATTAAATTGCCCATCTGAAACAGCATCAAATGCTCCTGCCTGATATATTACACCTGCAATAGTATTAGGAAAACTTGAATTCTTAACCCTATTTAAAACAACTGCACCAACTGCAACTTGCCCTGTATATGGCTCTCCCCTTGCTTCTGAGTAAATTATTCTGCTTAACAAATTTAAATCTGACGAATTACTACTACTGCTACTAGAACTATTGCTAGACGAAGTAATTCCCATTGCAGCCAATGTTTTAGGTCCAGCAATTCCATCTTGCGTAAGTCCATTTTTCCTTTGAAAATATTTAACAGCACTTACAGTTTGACTTCCATAAATTCCATCAACCGAACCACTATAATATCCCCATCTTTTAAGTTTTGTTTGTATCTGAGTAACTTCATTTCCTCTTGAGCCATATTTTGAAAGTGTTTCTACTACTTCATTATTTTTTACCACCATACATCCAAAATAAGTACAACACATTAAAACAATAATACTTATTATTGCTAATAAAATTTTACTTGATTTTTTTAGCTTTGTCATAATTCCTCCAAAATAGAATAAATTTTTAGTAATTCTATTTTTTCCAAAGTATGCTATTTTATACATTAATATATAGGAGTTTGAAATTGAAAAGATTAAAAATTTTTGTTATAAACACTATTATTCTTACAATTGTATCTTTAATTATTCGCTCAATTGGAATATTTTTCGATATTTATATCGCAAATGTAGTAGGCTCAGAAGGTATTCGGAATGTTTGGTTTAGTTATGTCTATATATGTGTTTAGCCTAACTATTGCAAATTCGGGTATGACACTTGCTACAACAAGAATCATTTCAGAAGAATTAGCCAAAAATATTGAAATAGGTGCAAAAATTGCAATAAAAAAATGTATTCATTTGAGTTTAATTTTTGGACTTCTTTCAAGTTTAATTTTAATCATTTTTGGTCCAATCATATCATCTGCTTTTTTACATAACAGAATTTCTGTATATGCTTTACATATAATTGCTGTTTCTTTGCCATTCACATCTATCTCTATGACTTTATCTGGTTATTTTACCGCAGTAAGGAGACCTTATAAATCTTCTTCAAGTGACATTGTAAGTCTTTTTATAAAAATAATTACCATCTTAATGCTTATTCCTAAATTTGATTTAAGTAATATAAATAATGTTGTAATTATTTTAACATTAGGAATAACATTATCTGAGCTAATATCTTTTGTTTATACATATTTACTTTACATTTTAGATAGAAAAAATTTAAAACTTACTAGAATGTGTAATTCAAATAAGTTTTTACATAGAATATTTAGAATATCAATTCCAGTTGCGCTTACTTCATATATTCGCTCTGGGCTTTCTTCTTTAAAACAATTACTTATACCACTTCAACTTGAAAAAGGTGGCCTAAGTTGTACTAATGCTTTATCTACATATGGTATGATAAACGGAATGGCAATAAACATTTTATTATTTCCTGGTTTAATTATATATAGCATTTCTGGTTTACTAATTCCAGAATTTGCACGTTATAATGTAAAAAAAGATTTTACAAAAATGAATAAAGTTATTAGCACACTTTTTTCTTTAATCACGATTTTTTCACTTTTTGTAATTGGCTTTTTTCTTATGTTTTCTAACGAAATAAGCATAATCGCATATAATAATAAAACAGTTGGAAAATATTTGCTTATTCTATGTCCTCTTGTTTTTCTTATGTATATAGACCATGTTATAGATGCGATATTAAGAGGAATAGACAAACAAGTAAAAGTAATGTACTGCAATATCGCAGATTTAATAATAAGTGTAATCCTAATATATTTCCTACTTCCAGCATGCAATATAACTCGGCTACCTAATTGTAATCTACACCAGCGAAATTCTAAATACCACAATCAGCCTATATCAGTTATACAAAGCAACACATTTTAAATTTGACGTATTTGAGCAATTTATAATACCATGTTGTATTTTAGTAATAAGTATATTTGGAGTATCACAATTAAATATAACAAATGATAATATTCTAACAAATTTAACAATAAATTTTGTAGCTTATGGGTTCATTTATAGTTTATTAATTTTAACAATTTCTCATAAATTTATAAAAAATATGAAATCACATTAAAATCACATTATTTTAAAAATAAAAAAGCTATGTATCTGTTGATACTCAACAAATACATAGCTTTTTTATCTTGGCTCCTCAAGTTGGACTCGAACCAACGACCCTTCGGTTAACAGCCGAATGCTCTACCAACTGAGCTATTGAGGAATATACTGTTATTATCTCTAACAGTATGTATTATATACTATATTTTTTTTCTTGGCAATACTTTTTTAAAATTTTTTTAATTATATTTTCTTTTAAATATATTTCTCAACCATTTTTTTATCTTACTAAATATTGATTCTTTATACTCTACTAAATTATTATTAATTTCAGTTTGTTCTTTTTTTGTTTCTACTGAAACTTTTTCTTCTGTATTTACATTTTTAAACATATTACTATAATCATATAATTCATTTATTTTTTCCTGGTTTTCTTTTAAAATCTTATCTAGTTCTGATTTTTCTTCTTTTGTTGCCCAATAATCTCTATATATTAAACACATAGTAACTAATGTTTCTTCACAAATATTTTGTTCAAATATAGTTTTATTTGGATCAATATTTATATTTGCCCCTTCTAATTGATTTTGTTTAAATAAATTTATCATTTTAGTTGGAAGTTTCTCTACATCACTTTTGGGGCAATAATTTAAAATTTCCAAAACTTCCGAACACATTAATTTAAAATTCTTTTCTTTTACCATTTTAACCTCTTTCATATTGTTCTTGTTCTCTCTCATTTGATCTATTAACATATTTTGAAACTAATCTAGACATAAGAACAAAGTTTTGCTTACTAAATATTTTAAAATTCGATTTGCTTGCCTGTTGTATATTTTCTATTGATATACTTTCCCAAAGTTTTGATTCTTTATAACTTTCACGGTTATTCTTCTTTATTTTGCTTGTTTTTTCCCATGGATTATTTTTCTTATATGCTATTTTTTTTCTGCTATTTTCTTTACCCTTTATTTTTATTGGCTCTTTTTCTTCTATTTTCTTCTCATTTTTTTATTTTCTTCTTCTTTTTCTTCTTTTTTTATTTCATCTGTTTGTTCATTTTTCTCTCTTTCTTTTAGTTTTTCTTGAATTTTAGTAAAATTTTCCTTAACAAATTTAAATCCAGTTTCTTCATTTTTATTTAAAAACGAACTAAATTTATCATGACCTCTTTTTCCTTCTCTATGATTATTTCCAAAATCGTAAATCGGATATTTTTCTACAAATTTATTATAAGAAATATCTTTACCATTTTCATCCTTTAAATTTGCGACCTCTAAATATGTATCTATCGCTTTTGAAAAAGAACCACCATTTTGTAAAATCCAATTTTCTACTCCAATTCCTCCAAATCCTCCATGTTCGGTAGCTCCATCGCTTCCTACCTTTTTATATACACCCATTTGTTTTAAAATATTTTTTGCCATTACAATATTAGCTATAACATATTTATATTGCTCAGGATTATCTTTTTTGATACTATTCAGCCTATCTTTTACACTCATATCACTAGTATATTCTAATTTCAAATCTTTTCTTGCATATGTTATATCAATATCTGCCTCTTGACCATCAGGTAATTTTACATCCTTGCTTCTTATTCCATCATTAATATTAATACACTCTTCAGATGATAATTCGGCTATATGTTTTTCCAGATTTGTTATCACTTTTGGTGAACAATTGTGTCTTAGCATAAAATCGAAATCTCCATCACCTGGTACATTAGTTCCTCTTCCTGTAGAACCAGTATCAATAAGCTCAACAGAATTTTTAGATAAATCTGCACTTATTTCTGGTGAAACTGTAATTCCTATTTTTTCAAAGTATTCTTTTATATATTTTATTGTTGCATCTTTTTTAGCTAAAGTAATTTTATCAGGTTCATCGCATAGTAATTGTTTCGTCTTAGTTATTTTTTCCTCTTTTCCTCCTAATTCTCTATATACCTCAAATAATGAACTAACATCTTTCGCTTTTTTGTCTACTTCAAATTTATCTGCATTATAATAACTAAGGCCTCTCATCTGTTCTCTGATTTTATCATAATCTTCTCTTGAAAAAACAATTTCATCTTTTGCATTTTTTACTGGTATAAACTTTTCTGCCATTGCCATTTCATATCCATAATCTGGATTCCATTCCTCTGTTACAATGTAATCAATATCTAATGAACCTACTCCTGTTCTTACATATCTATCTCCCTGTGTGCTTTCAGATACTTCTTTATACTTTGTCCAATATTCTCCGTTTCTTGCAAATTTAATATCATTATTAGGCTCATTTTTTAGTTTGTTGTCATATTGTTTTAAAACAATCCAAGTCTTTCCAAATATTTCGCTTGCGCTTGTGTAAATTACATCTCTATCTTTTGCACTTTCTCCTGCTTTATTTATATTTTTCTCTGATATTATTCCAAAATCTAAATCTAAAGGAGTCATATCAGAATGAGAATATTCTCGGTTCAATTCGCCTCCTTTTAGTCCGTTTTTTAGCATGCTTGGTAAATATTCTGAAAAATTAGGGATTCCTTTAACATAATCCCCTGATTCCAAATGCAATTTTCCTTTTTCCATTTCTTTTGAATTTTTTGTATTTCTTTTCTCGCTTTTTTCTATTTTTTTATCCATATATGCAAGAATTCTATCAGCTGATATTTCACTAGTAACTTCTTTTCCAAACATTTCTTTTAATATAATGTTTCCAGAAATGCCTATTCCTTCTTTATCATATTCCTTGGCCAGCTTTTCTAAATTTGTAATTATATTATCTGTTCCTTCTATTACTTTTTTATTTTCATTATTATCTTCAACTGATAAATTGTGAATATCAATTAAAGTATCTGTATATTGATTTAAAATAGCGATTTCTTCTTTATTTAATCCTTCTAAGCTATAATTTCCATCTTTTTTTACTAAATTCTTTTGTATTTCTTCTCCATATTTTAAAATTTCCGCAAATTCTCTTAGTGACTTATTATTTGAATCTAGCGAAATTTTAAATAAATCAGCCAAAATTATCTTATTTCTTTCATTAATACCTACATTCTTATAAGACTCTATTCGTAGGTTCTTGGCATCAGCATATTTGCTTAATTCAAACAGCTTAAATGTTTTTATAAATTCTGGTACATTATTATATGTTAATAAATTGTATACTTCTCCAATTTTTTCTTCAAATTCTTTCTGTTTTATTTCACCTTTGGCCATATACATATTTGAAATAGCACTATCTATTGTATTTACAGAATTGTTTATTTCTTTATATGTATTTAAAGCTACTAATTTCTCTCTTGTTTTGCCTGTTGTCTCTTTTGAAGCTAATAATGCATTTATTGTTGAATCTGGATTACGTTCTATCGCCTGTTTCGTGATATCTTCATCTATTAGTATGTGTAAATCCAATATTTCTTTTGGTGTTAGGTTTTTTATTAGGTTTATAGCACACTCTGGTTCTTCTTCTAAATATGTATTTATCTTTTTCTTTGCTCTTAGTGTTTCTAATAAACTTATTATTGTTCTTTCATCACTGATTTGGGATGCTACCTGTATTTTTAATATATCCTTATTTAAAGTCATAGCTACCTTAGATTTTCTTCCATCATCTTTCATTTGTTTTATAACTTCCATTTTTAGAGTATCATCTTGTAATGATATTGCTACAGTAGCTTTGCAATATTCTACTTTAAATTGCTCTAATTCTCTCATTTTTAATTTGTCATCTTTTAATGTACTTGCTACTTCCGCTTTCCAATCTTCTACTTTAATTCTCTTTAATTCTTGTATTTTCATTTTGTCTTCTTTTAGAGTTGTTGCAACCATTGCTCTATAATAGCCTTCATCCTCAAATTTACTTAGTTCTTGTACTTTTAACACATCATCTTGCATCTCACACATTATCTGGTATTTATATTTTTCATCATTAATTTGTTTTAATGCTTCCACTTTATATTTATCTGTTTTTAAGCTTCTTGCTACATTTGATATAAGCATTTCACTTTTAATTTTCTTTATAACCTCTAATTTGTATTTATCCGATTTTATTGTTTCTGCAAGATGAACTTTGTTTGGATCATCAGTTAGTCGACTTAGAGCCTTTATTTTTAAACTATCTTCTTTTATAGATATAGCCAAATTTACTATATTTGCTTCATATTTTAAATTTTCTAATTCCTGTACCTTTAATTCATCATCTTCACTATTTACTAGTTCTTCTACTCTCTTTTTTTCATTTTTGTAATCATCTGGATATGCTACCAAGTTATGATTTCTTTTGTCCTTTTCTGTTTTTCTCATCAAATCCAACAAATCAATGTCCATCTTTTAATTCACCTCCATTCCTTATATACTTCGTTATCCTTTCTTTTTATCATATCACATATTTCTTTTTTTGATGCAAATGTAATAATAAAATAATATATATGTAATAATTTTGCAACATTTTTTCTTGAAAAGCAACTATTATTTAAAATAATAATTGCTTTTATAAATTAACTATTTTATTTTTTCTAATAATATAAAAAGAGCATAGGATAATTATATCCATATGCTCTTTTGGAGTCTCTTAGTAACGGTTAATTAATATTCGTCAAGAACGGACTTAGTTTTTTTAATCTGATTCGTACTGCCTCTAACCTCTTGTTTCCTTCAATTAAGGTTATTTCAGTAGTGCAAATCATTTGTACTATCTCTTTTATCTCTTGAAAATAGATGTACAATTCTTGAAAGTTTTCAATATTTTTGCTTTTTATAACTTTAATCAGCTCTTGCCATCTTTCAACAGTAAGTTCTTTTTCAGTTAAAGTTAACCTATTTAGTTCTTTTAATAAATCCAACAAATCAGACTTTTCATATTTTACAATATTCAATTGCTTTCTTGTTTGGTTTATTTCTGTTAGAACTTCTTGTGCAAAACATACCGAATTCATTTCAGCCATGCAATAATTTCTACATAAGTTAATAAGCTTTGTTTGGTAATCTTTGTTTTCTTCCTTTTGGGCCTTTTTTACAAATTCCCCAACACAAACCACCATTGCCTCATTACATAGATGTGGACTAATTATCCGTTGCAATCTTCTTGCAAGTTGCAAGTATTTTTTCAAGTCCTCAACCTCTCTTAACTTAACATTACTGTACATAGATGTCCTCCTCCTTTTATAGGCCTAAACCTATTTCTAATTAAGTTACCTTATTATTATATACTATTACTTAGTTTATGTCAACATCTCTATTCCACACTTTTTAAGCTTTCTATCATATTTATCTTTTTTAATGAAAAATATGTGAAAATATTTACTATCCATGTAAATGCAATTGTTATAATTACTGGATATACATAGCTTAAAGGCTCTATTGTACTATTAAATCTTAGCATTTTTATTTCACAAGTTGTAAGTATAAATGAATTCAAAAAATATCCTCCAATAAGTCCTAGTCCAATTCCTATTATTGTTAGCAATACGGTTTCTCTTGCAATATAATTATATACTTCCTTATCATAAAATCCTAAAACCTTTATTGTTGCCAGTTCTCTTATCCTTTCACTAATATTTACATTTGCTAAATTATATAATACTACAAATGCAAGCAATCCAGAAGATATTATCAATATAATTACAACATAATTAAGCGATCCCATCATATCTTCTATATATTTGGTCATAGATGATGCCTGTGTAATTGATGTTACACTTTCTTTCGATATAATATCTTTTGCAAGCTCACTTTTTTGTTCTTCTTCCATTTCTGCATTTCTAGTAAGGATTATATTGGTTTTGTAATTTTCATTATATAAATCTGTATAAAGTTCTTTTGACATATAAATATAATGTGATACATAGTTTTCTACTATATTCCCGATTTTAGCTTTTCTTTCTAACCCGTCACTATTTTTTATGATTATTATATCTCCCTGTTTCGCATCTATCAATTGAGCTAATTTGTCTGTTATAAGAATTTCGCTATTACTTAGCTCCTCTTTTTCACCTGTTTTTTTATCAAAAAAGTTTATTACATCTTCGATTTTTTTGCTATCTTCTGGAATAATCAATTGCACATCTTCTTCATTTTGATTATTCATTACAGTAATTGAGCTAAAATATGCTGGCACAGTTTCTTCAATTCCATCTTTGTTGTTTAAATATTCATATAACTCTGTATATTCTTCGGTTGATAAGTCATCCTTTAAGTTTATTTGCATATCATAATTAAATACTCTGCCATATTGATCTGTTAATAATCTTGTTATTGAATCTTTTATACCGAACCCAGTTAAAATAAGTGCTGTACAGCCACAAATTCCAATTATTGTCATTAAAAATCTTTTTTTGTATCTAAATATATTTCTTACAGTTACCTTTCTGTTAAAGTTTAATCTTTTCCATATAAACGGGATTCTTTCAAGTAGAACTCTTTTTCCTTTCTTAGGAGCTTTTGGTCTCATTAAAACTGCTGGTGTATTTATCAATTCTTTCCATACAGCATACATAGTTGCCCCTACATTACATATGCTAATTAGAATAAGTCCAATTAATCCATATTCAAAATTTATTTCTACTACAAAGTTTGGAACACTATACATCATACTATACATCATCCATATAATTGGTGGTAATACATAGCAACCTACCACCATTCCTATGCTACCTCCAATTATACTTGCTAAACCAGAATATATAATATATTTACTTGCTATTTGCAACTTATTATATCCCAATGCTTTTAGAGTCCCTATTTGTACTCTTTCTTCTTCAACCATTCTAGTCATTGATGTCAAACTTATTAAAGCTGCAATTACAAAAAATACAATTGGAAACACTTTACCAATATTCGCTATACTCTTTGTATCTTGGACAAAACTATTATATCCACTATTAGACTCTCTGTCTAAAATATACCATTTAGCATCTTTTATTTCTAAAATTTTTTGTTTTGCATCTTCTATCTTCTTTTTCGCATCAGTAATTTGTATTTCATAGTCTGCCTTTTTATCATTATATTCCTTTTTGCTATCTTCTAATTTTTGTTTTGCATCAGTTAAATTTTTTCTTGCATCTTCTATTTTTGCATAAGTATTGGCTTTTTGCTTTTTTAATTTCTTTTCATTTTTTGTAATCGTATTTTTAGCTTCTTTAATTTGACTTTCTACATCAGTTATTTCTTTTTCTGCTTGCAATATTCCTTCTTGCATTTTTGCTATTGCAATATTTAACGTGTTTTTGTTTTTTTCCAGTTCTGTAATGTTTTTTTCTAATTCTTGTTTTGTAGCATTTAATGTTAAAATCTCTGCTTCTGACAAATTACCATTGCTTAATTTTAAATTAACATTTTTTAAACTATTATTCAAACTTTCTAGGTTTTCATTTACTTTTTGTAAGTTAGCTTTTTGAGTTTGAAGCTCTGCTTTTGTATTTTCTATTTGCTTATTTGCCTCTTCCTTTTTGGTTTTAAATTCATTTTCATTTTTTTCCAACTCTCGTTTCGCAGTATTTATTTTAGCTTCTGCACTTGAAAATTCTTTATCAGCCTTAGTTTTATTGCTTTCTAATGTCTTTTCTCCATCTGAAATTTCTTTTTCTGCATCTGCAATTTTTTTATCAGCTTTTGCAAATTCCTCGTCAGCTTCCTTTTGCTTATCATTTAACTCATTTTCCGCATCTGATACTTTTTTATTTGCATCATCAACTAAACTATTATATCTCGCTTGCTCTCTTTCAGTTTTTATATGCTCAATATCGTCCTTCACTTTTTCAACATATTTTTCATATTCACTACTTGTCGTACTTTCATTTTTACTATCTATTTTAGCATAAATTTCTGTATATATATCCGAATTTATATTTTCTTTATTTATATAAATATAATAATCAACTTTTCCATCACCTAAGCTACTGGTTCCTCTTTCTGCTGATATATATAATGGACTTTCTACAATTCCTACAACTTTTAATTTTTTTTCTTTAAAAATACTTTCTTCATCTTCATCTAATTTTTCTTCAAGTGTTATTTCATCTCCAATTTTTATTTTAGTAAATGTTGCAAATCTTTTTTCTACAACGCATTCATTTATTGTTTCTGGAAGTTTTCCACTTTCAAGTAACACTTTGTTGATTTCCGGTTCAATTTCATGGACTTTTGCAACAATTTCCAAATCACCTAAATTAATTGTAGCATCTTTACTATATGTAGCATACACATCTGTAATTCCGTTAATATTTTTTAAAGCCTCCATATCGGCATCTGTTAAACCTAATGTTGACATTACTTCTATATCATATACATTTTGTGCTTTATAATAATTATCTATTGTTTTTTTCATATCTGGGCTTGATGCTTTTATACCAGCAAAAAAACCGACCCCTAGAAAAGCCATAAGCAAAATAGAAATAAATCGTCTATGTGTTTTCTTTATTTCCTTTATACTATCTTTAAACAATGCCTTTTTCATAATCAACTCCCCTACCATTCTATATTTTCTACTTTAACAGGGTTCTCAATCTTTTCAATATCATATGCCATTCCATTTTTAAAATGTATAACTTTATCAGCCATAGGTGCAATAGCTTGGTTATGAGTAATAATTAAGACCGTCATTTTTTCTTTTCTACAAGTATCTTGCAATAATTTTAAAATTTGTTTACCAGTATTATAATCCAAAGCTCCTGTTGGCTCATCACATAATAATAATTTAGGATTTTTAGCAATGGCTCTTGCAATAGCCACTCTTTGCTGTTCTCCTCCTGACAATTGAGATGGAAAATTGTCCATTCTATCTTTTAATCCAACTTTTTCTAACACTTCACTTGGATTTAAAGAATCTTTACAAATTTGAGTAGCAAGTTCAACATTTTCCAAAGCAGTTAAATTTTGAACCAAATTGTAAAACTGAAAAACAAATCCAATATCTTCTCTTCTATATTTTATCAATTCTCTATTTTTTAATTTAGTTACTTCCTTATCATCTACAATAACACTTCCAGAAGTAGCAGTATCCATTCCACCTAAAATATTCAAAGCAGTAGTTTTCCCAGCTCCACTAGCCCCAACAATTACAACAAGCTCACCTTTTTCAATTTCAAAACTCGTATTTTTCAAAGCCTGAATTTTAACTTCTCCCATAGAATACTCTTTCACAACATCCTTAAAACTAATATATGGCATAACCAATCTCCTCCATTTTTTCACTAAAATTATACCACGAAATTATGTCCACTTCAATCAAATTCACAGAAACTTTACAGAAAAAAAGATAGCTTGCTTACTAAACTATCTTTTCCCTCTTTTTGCTGGTTTCGTCTACATATTTCTTTTCGTCCATTTTATAAATAAAAAAAGGCATTTTGATTTTAATCAAATTACCTTCTTTTTTATGGCTCCTCAAGTTGGACTCGAACCAACGACCCTTCGGTT
>USMK01000030.1 GCA_900555835.1 uncultured Clostridium sp. | reverse complement strand
CTTGGAAAACGGAGACTTTTTAAATTTTATATTTTACTGTTTCGCGGACAAGCACAAACTCATTCACACGCCACAAGATATGTCCCCAATGAGTCAAAATGCATCAAAAGGGACTGTCCCTTTTGATGCATTTTGCTTCATTGGGAAACGTCCCCTATTAAAGAAAAAAGAAGAAAAGTTCAGTTGAACTTTTCTTCTTTTTTTAGAAAATCTCCAATTACTGCCAAATCGTTTCAGTCTCATAAGAATCTAATATTTCATTGATTCTTTTTTCGTCTTGCATCATTTTGGGATAATATCCCACCCTATCTTCTCTCCGTTTAGCTAGCCAAGCTAACTCTCGGTATTCAGGCAGAGAATCTGCTAAAAAATTGACTTTTGAGAATCTAAAAAAGATTTTTGTGGTAACTCCATTCGAAGCAGTCTCCATCCTTCTCGCTATTGGAATGTTTTTTTCATACCGTGTTTTAAAGATATACTTAACATTAAGTTCCTTTAAAACTTTTTGGCAAAGCATTTCTGTGTATGCCTCTGTTAACGCGGTATTTATACAACCACCCTCTTTTACCATCAGTGCAGTTCCTTGGTTTGAAAGAAAATGTATGTATTCATGTACATATGTTTGTTTCCTTCTTTCAGGATTATCAAAGATGCTTTTCTCTAATAGGATAACACCTTGTGTTCCTTCATACGTTTGGAAACCACATGGTAAATTTTCACACAACCAATATTGCCAATTTTTATTTTCATATTCGAAAATTTTAACCTTAGGTTGTGTTTCTATGTCGGCATATAACTCGTCTGATATTCCTAAAATTCTTCGCGTTTCGGATTCCAATTCTCTGATTTCTTTTTTCTCCTGTTCAGGAACCTCTTTTAATACAAATTTCGAATTATACCCTCCTATCTCAATTCCACTGATTTTGCCTGAATTCATGGTGGTTAATCTACCACCAGTATTCCAGATCTGATCTGAATACACTTCCCTCGCAATTAAGAAAATTTCTAAGCAGCATAACACCAGGAAAATAAACACTATTGGATGATTCCGATCGAACATAATATTGTTCTACCTCCTTAAAAAATAAAATTATAAACACATTGTTTATAATTTTATTATAGCACCATATTTTTCTATTTTCAATAATTATCTTTGCTTTAATGCCTCATATATTACAATTCCGGCTGAGACAGAAGCATTTAGAGATGTTATTTTCCCTTTCATCGGTATTTTTACTAAGAAATCGCAATTATCTTTGACTATTTTGCTCATTCCGAACCCTTCACTTCCTATTACTATTGCAATATCTCCTGTGTAATCTTGCTTGTTATAATCTGTGGCATTTTCCATATCTGTTCCGATTATCCATAATCCTTCTTCTTTTAACTTTTTCATTGTATCTGCTAAATTGTTTACTCTTGCAATTTTCATATACTCAACTGCTCCGGCAGATGTCTTGCAGGCTGTTGCATTTACAGATGCTGCTCTTCTTTTTGGAATTATTATTCCATGAACCCCAGCTGTTTCAGCAGTTCTTATGATTGAGCCCAAATTGTGTACATCTTCTATTCCATCTAAAATTAGCACAAATGCTTTTTCATTTCTGCTTTTAGCATAATCTAAAATATCTTCTACTTCACAATAATTAAATGGTGGCACAAGTGCAATTACACCTTGATGGTTATGTGTTTCAGACATTTCATCCATTTTGTTTTTGTCCATTTCTACTATTATTACTCTTTTTTCCTTTGCAATTGCAACAATTTTATTTATAGAGCCATGTTTTTCTCCTTTTTGAACATATAATTTGTTTATATCTCTTTCAGAATTTAAAAGCTCTAAAACACTGTTTCTTCCTTCTACTTTATCTGAAAATTCTTCTCTATTTTCTTTCATTTCTAATTCTCCTCATCTAATTTTAGTACACTTAAAAATGCTTCTTGTGGTATTTCTACATTACCTATTTGTCTCATTTTCTTCTTACCTTTTTTCTGTTTCTCTAGCAATTTTTTCTTTCTTGTTATATCTCCACCATAGCATTTTGCTAAAACGTCTTTTCTCATAGCAGATATAGTTTCTCTTGCTATAATTTTTCCTCCAATAACAGCTTGCAAAGGAATTTCAAACAATTGTCTTGGTATTACTGTTTTTAATTTTTCAATCATTTTTCTCCCTCTTGAATAAGCAGTATCTTTGTGAACAATAAATGATAAAGCATCTACGGCTTCTCCATTTATGTGAATGTCTAGTTTTACTAAATCAGATTTTCTGTATTCTTTAAACTCGTAATCAAATGAAGCATAACCTTTTGTTTTTGATTTTAATGTATCAAAAAAGTCATATATAATTTCATTTAAAGACAATTCATATTCTAGTATTACTCTTGTAGTGTCCAAATATTTCATATCAATATATGTACCTCTTCTGTTTTGGCATACTTCCATTACATTTCCAACAAATTCCTTAGGCAACATAATTTCAGCTTTTACAATTGGTTCTTCAATATAGCTTACTTCTTGTGTTGGAGGCAAATCTGTTGGGTTATAAAGCGAAATTACCTCTCCGTCAGTTTTATGCACTTTATATATAACAGATGGAGCTGTTGTAATTAGTCCTAAATCAAATTCACGGTCTAATCTTTCTTGAATAATCTCCAAATGTAGTAATCCTAAGAAACCACATCTAAATCCAAATCCAAGTGCAATTGATGTTTCTGGCTCATATTCTAATGCAGCATCATTTAATTTTAATTTTTCAAGAGCAACCTTTAAATTATCATATTCGCTTCCATCTACTGGATATAATCCGCAATACACCATAGGATTAGCTTTTTTGTATCCTGGCAATGGCTGCTCTGCTGGTTTTTCCGCATTTGTAATAGTATCTCCAACATGCACATCTGTTACATTTTTCACACTAGCAGCAATATATCCGAACTTCACCTGCTGATAGCTCTGAGCAAGGAATATACTGTCCTGCTCCAAAATATCCAACTTCTGTTACAACAAATTTTTTATTTGTTGCCATAAATAATATTTCGTCACCTTCTCTTACAGTTCCATTTTTTATTCTAACATGACTAACCGCACCTTTGTAGTTATCATAAAAAGAATCAAATATAAGTGCTTGTAGCTTTCCATTTACGTCGCCTGTCGGACTTGGGAAATCTGTTATAATATGTTCTAATACTTGCTCTACATTAAGTCCAGATTTTGCTGAAATACAAGGTGCATCCATTGCAGGAATACCAATAACATCTTCAATTTCTTTCTTAACCTCGTCTGGTCTTGCATTAGGCAAATCCACTTTATTTATAACAGGCAAAATCTCTAAGTTATTATCCAAAGCCAAATATACATTAGCCAAAGTTTGAGCTTCAATTCCTTGGCTACTATCAACAACCAAAATAGCGCCTTCACAAGCAGCTAAGCTTCTAGAAACCTCGTAATTAAAATCAACATGTCCAGGAGTATCAATCAAATTTAAAATGTACTCCTCTCCATCTTTGTCGGTATATAGCATTCTAACGGCCTGTGCCTTAATTGTAATTCCACGTTCTCTTTCAATATCCATATTATCCAAGACTTGGCTCTCCATCTCACGTTTGGAAAGCACACCAGTCATCTCAATTAGTCTATCTGCCAAGGTGGATTTTCCATGGTCAATATGTGCAATAATACTAAAATTTCTAATGTTTTTCTGTTTATCCATAAATCTATGCGTTCCTCCCTTAATTAGTGATTATTATTTTATCACAAAATCAATGGACTTGTCTATAATTCCATTTAAAATAAAAAGCTATTCTTTTATATAACATTGACCATTTAGCCATTTTGGTATATAATTATTGCATTATGGAAAAGAAATATTTAGAAAAAATTGAATTTAATAAAATATTAGAAATTTTAAAGAATTTTGCAATTACATTAGAAGGAAAAAAACTTTGTTTGGATTTACTGCCTTCTAGTAACGAAAATGATGTAAAACATTTAATCTCAGAGACAACAGAAGCTGTTATTTTAAAGGCTAGAAAAGGCTTGCCTCCTATTGCAGAAATAGACAATATATCTGCATATATAAAAATATTGGAAAGTGAAAATAGTTTGTCAGCATCAGGTTTACTTAGTCTTGCGCATATTTTAAAAATATCACGTGAGTTAAAAGAGTACATTAGTCAAGATATAGAAGTAAACTTTGCACCTATTACTGTTAGATATTTTAATAATTTGTATTCTAACCCTAAAATAGAATCACGCATATTTTCTTGTATAATAGACGAAAACACAATTGACGACAATGCTTCGTCTACACTTGCTAGCCTAAGACGCAATAGAAGAAAATTAGAGCAAGATATTAAAAAGAACTTATCTAATTTATTAAACAGCAAATTCATACAAGAACCGATTGTAACAATTCGTAATGACAGATTTGTAATTCCTGTTAAAGCAGAATACAGAAGTGAAATAAAAGGGCTTATACACGATATGTCTGCAAGTGGCTCTACTGTGTTTATTGAGCCATTTAGTGTTTTTGAAATTAACAACAAAATAAACTCTTTAAAGGTAGAAGAAAACTTAGAAATTGAAAAAATATTAGAAAATCTATCAAGCCTATTTTTCGGTATAACAGAAGAACTAGAAAATAATGTTAGACTAATTTCTATGATTGACTTTGCATTTGCCAAAGCCAAATATGCAGAAAGTATAAATGCAACAGAACCTATTATCAATTCCGAAAAATTTATAAACTTAAAAAATGCAAGACATCCTTTAATTGATAAAGCTAAGGTTGTTCCTATAAATATTAGTATTGGAAAAAAATATACATCTCTTATAATAACTGGGCCTAACACAGGTGGAAAAACAGTCACATTAAAAACAGTTGCACTTTTAGAAGCAATGGCAATGAGTGGGCTTCATATTCCTACAAGCGAAAAAAGTTCAGTATACGTATTTAAAAACCTATTTGTAGATATTGGAGATGAGCAAAGTATTGCAGAATCTTTAAGTACATTTTCTGCCCACATTACAAATATAGTAAAAATAACCAATAATGTAGATAGTGAAAGCCTAGTGGTTATAGACGAATTAGGCTCAGGAACAGACCCTATTCAAGGAGCAAATTTGGGAATTAGCATATTAGATTTCCTTCACAATACAGGTTGCATAACACTTGCTACAACACATTATCCTGAAATAAAAAATTACGCATTAACAACAAACGGATTTGAAAATGCAAGTTCAGAATTCGACTTAAATACTCTTTCCCCTACTTACAGATTATTGCTTGGTGTACCAGGAAAAAGCATGGCATTTGAAATTGGCAAAAAACTGGGTCTTAATGAAAAAATACTAGAAAATGCACAAAGCAAAATGAACGCTAATCATATAGATACAGAAGAATTGCTTAAAAATATTTATAATGATAAATCTACAATTGAAAAAGAAAAAGAGAAAATATTAAAACAGTCTGCGGAAATTGAAGAATTAAAAAATTCGCTTTCTACTCAAAAAAATAAGCAAGAAAATGAATATGCTGAAATTATAAATAACGCAAAATCAGAAGCCAAAAGCATATTGCTATCTGCAAAAAAAGAAGCGGATAGCATAATAAAGGAACTTTCTAATAGCAAGAATGTAAATAAACTTAGAAACGAACTAAATGATAAAATAAAATCTATAACCCCAGAAACCAAGAATATTAGCAATTCACTTTCATTAGACGATATTAAACTTGATATGAATGTATTTGTAAATACACTTGGTCAAGAAGGAATAATTGTATCTAAGCCAAACAAAGGCAATAATGTAATTGTTCAAATAGGTAATGCGAAAATGCAAGTAAACATAAAAAATCTATCACCTGCTAAGCATGCAAAGCCAGCCCAAGCAGTAGTCACACCAAAAGTAAACTCAAACCTAAAAGCACGAACAGCTACAACAGAAATAAATGTGCTAGGCTATAATGTAGACGAAGCCACATTTGTAATAGATAAATTCCTAGACGACTGTGCCCTAGCACATATCCAAACAGCCAGAATAGTCCACGGCAAAGGCACAGGAGCACTAAGAAGCGGAATCCACACATTCCTACGCAAACACCCCCACGTAGCCACCTTCCGCCTAGGCACCTTTCGGCGAAGGCGAAATGGGAGTAACCATTGTGGAAGTGAAATAAAAAACAGCCTCCAAAAACAAGATGTGTCCCCAATGAGTCATTTTGACTCAAAAGGAAACGTCCCCAAAAACCAAAACCCCGCATTTATTAAAGTGCGGGGTTCCATTAGTACATTATTACTCCTCCATATGCAAATTATTTTACTACTTCCACTGCTCTATTTGCATAAGTGTTATTTACAATCTTATCATATGGTGCTTTTTGTTTTAGTTCTCCTGCTTCTGTCATTACTGTTTGCAATCTATCAAATGATTCTTCTGATAAAAATGGTGTTTTATTCCAAGCATCTATATCTTTGTATTTTTGCATTACTGTTTCAAGTACAGCTAAATCTGTACTTGGGAAAAAGCTTTGTATTGCCTCTGCCACCTCTTTTGCAGAATGACTTGCTACCCATTTTTGTCCTTTATATATTGCATTTACAAAATCTTGTATCAATTTTTCATTATTTTTTATATAGCTTTTCTTTGCAAAATATGCTGTATACGGAATTTCTCCTGCTGCCTCTCCAACTGATGCTACCACATATCCCTTTCCTGCACTTTCTACTTGTGATGCTGTTGGTTCAAATAATGTTACATAATCTGCATTTCCAGCTGAGAAAGCACCTGCCATTAAGTCGAATTTTATACTATCGTCTAATGTTAAATCAGTTTGTGGATTTAATCCATTTTGTTTAAGTACATACTCAAATGTCATATATGGTACTCCGCCTTTTCTTCCTGGTATTATTGTTTTTCCTTTTAAATCACTCCATTTAAAATCTGTTGTTTTTTCTCTGCTAACCAAGAATGAGCCATCTTTTTTTGTTAATTGTGCAAATACTTCTGTATAATCTTCTTTTCCCTCGTTATATACATATATTGATGCTTCTGGTCCTGCAAATCCTATGTCACTTTGCCCAGACAAAACAGCTGTCATAACTTGGTCTGCTCCTTGACCTGTTGTTAAATCTATTTCTATTCCTGCTTCTTTAAAATATCCATTTGATATTGCAACATATTGTGGTGCGTAAAATACTGAACGTGTTACTTCATTTACTTTAACTTTGGTAACTGAAACCTGAGATTGGTTATTGTCTTCTGTTTTGTTATTATTATTTGCTATTATGGCAGCAACTATGCCAACTATCAATAGTGCAATAATTACTGCATAAACAATATATTTCTTCAATATATTTCCCTCCTGTTATTTTTTATTAGTTTTCACAACAATTCTTTCTAGTAGAATAACCATTTGATACATAAGTGTTGCAAGTATAGCTAGTATAAGTACACTTGCCATTACTAAATCTAATTTGAACACTTGACCTCCATATACAATTAAATATCCGAAGGCCTCCTTTTGATACTAAAAACTCACCTGTGATTACTCCCACTAGCGATAAGCCTATGTTTATTTTTAAAGAGTTAAAAAAAGTGGCAATATTGGCTGGTATTACAATTTTACTAAGTACCTGTAATTTTGTTGCATTAAAACTTTTAGCCATTTTTATTTTCTCTTTATCTGTGTTTTTAAATCCATTAGATATTTCCATTATTGTTACTATTAGCGAAATTGCAAGCCCCATAGTTATAATGGCTGGCATTCCCGCTCCTACCCACACAATAATTACTGGACCCAAAGCCGTTTTAGGCAAACTGTTCAATATTACTAAAAATGGGTCTAATACTTTTGATAAAAATTTCGACCACCACAATATTATTGCAATTATAATTCCCAAAACTGCTCCTGATATAAATCCTACAATTGTTTCAAAGCATGTTATTCCTATGTGATTTAAAAGTCCGTTAGACGATAAATTTACTAAGGTATCCCAAATTCTAGAAGGTTGGCTCATTATAAAACTATCTATAATTTTAGCATTTGCTAAAACTTCCCATAAAACAATTATTCCAAGAAGTAGAGAAAGTTGAGTAATTACAACTAATAATTTGTTTCTCATTTGTTTTTGTAAATATTTTTTTCTATCTTTTGATATATTCTTATCTTGCATCAGTCACCAAGCTCCTTCCATAGTGTGTCAAAATATTTGCTAAATTTAGGGCTTTCTCTGCAATTAAGTGGTGTTCTGTTTGGTATATCAAATTCTATTTTGTGTATTTGTTTTATTGTTGCAGGTCTTTTTGTAAGCACTATTATTCTATCAGACATACTTATCGCTTCTGATATATCATGTGTTACAATCAATGCTGTTATATTTTCTGCTTTTAAAATTTTGTAAATATCTTTTGTAACATTAATTCTAGTCTGATAATCTAATGCCGAAAATGCTTCGTCTAATAGCAGAATTCTTGGTCTTACAGCTAATGTTCTAATAAGTGCTACTCTTTGCCTCATTCCTCCTGATAGCTGATTTGGGTATTTATCTTTAAATTCATACAAATTATATTTTTTTAATAATTGATTTACATATTCTATATTTTCTTTATTTTTAATGTGTCGTATTTCTAGTCCAAGTAATACATTTTTGTATATTGTTCGCCATTCAAGTAAATTATCTTTTTGAAGCATATATCCCATTTTAGGCGAATTTCCAATTATTTTTTCTCCATCTATATAAACTGCTCCACTTGTTTTATCTTCCAAACCGGCAATTATAGATAATAATGTAGATTTTCCACATCCGCTTGGTCCAATTATGCTTACAAATTCCCCTTCTTCAACTTTAAAACTAATATTGTTTAATGCTTCTATTTCTCCATTCTTTGCTTGATATTTTTTACTTATATTTCTTATTTCTAAAACCTCTTTCACTTGAAACCTCCTATAATTTATCATAGTACATTTTATGCCTAATTTTCATAATTCGTTACATTATACATATTTACTTTTGCTTCAATAAATTTAAAGGATAGATATGCAACAATTTTTGTTATTACCTATCTATCCTAAAATACAGATTTATTTTGTTTCGCTTATTTTGGGTTTAATCTGTTTTGATTTTTAATGCTTAAAGCTTTTTCTTTTTCTAATTTATTATCATTTAGATATTTATAATTTAGTGAATTATTCTTTTTTATCACAGATTCTCCTAAATTTTTTTCTATATCTTCTCTTGCAACCTTTGCAGTATGTCCACCCATTTTTGCAATTTTTCTATTTTCCTTTAATCCATAAGGCTTATGTTTTTTTGCCAGTTCTCTTGTTGCTATTTCTCCTAAATCAGTTAAAGCAACTTCAATATCAGTCATATTGTCCCTTAATGATTCTTTTCTAAGTCCTTTATATTCTTTATATTGTGAAGCCTTCATTCCTGACCATTCTTGATATATCTCATTTGTTAATATTGCATATTCGTAATTTTGCTTTATCCCATTTTCGTTCCATACATCAGTTAATTTACGTCTATCTACCACTCCTGTTAATCTTGTTTTTATCCAATTATCATCATATCCACGACATCTATAATAATCAATGGCACGATTAATAGCAAGTTCTGGATCAAATATTTCATCAATTCTTTCTTTTCCCATTTTTGAAAGCCACAATTTGAATGGTTCAGCTTTTGAACTTGGAATAGACTCAATTAATCTTAATATTCCACGGGTATCCAATGTATCTGTTTCACGCATTTTACCGTCTGTTGCTTTCATTTTCAACTGCACGATATTTTCGTGCAGTTGACTTCCTTCTAATCTTAATTTTCTTTTTAAATCGCTCCAATAGTTTCTTGGTATATTACTATCAGTTAATGCACCAATAACATCAACTACACTAAAAAAATATTCTTCTTTTTCAACATCCCAAATGCTTCTTATTTCTTTATCTTCAAAAAGTTTCGAAATTGTTTCTAATTTATTATTCTCCATATAATTCTCTCTCCTTTATAAATTTATTATTACATCCCAATTATATATTCTATTTAATTTTATATCAAATATTTGTTTTTTTGTCAATAGATGTAGTAAATTATTCATAATTCGTTACATTATACATATTTACTTTTGCTTTGTTTTTATGTATAATATTAGCATTATGAAAAAGATAGTTGTAAATAAAAAATATAATAATAAGAAATTAATCAATTGTTTGCTTGGGGAATTTCCTAATTTGAAAACTAATACAATATACAAGGCTCTTAGAAAAAAAGATATTATTATTAATGAAAAAAGAATTAATGATAATGTAATTGTTCGCACAGGAGATTTGGTTACTATTTACATTACAGATGAACAATTATATGGCAATTTTTCTTTGGATATTATATATGAAGATGCCAATATATTGATTATAAATAAACCATCTGGAATTCCTGTTACAAATGCTACTAACGGAGAACTAACTCAAACTCAATTAGTTCAAAATTACTGTAAAACAGCAATGCCTTGCCATAGGTTAGATAGAAACACTTCTGGTCTTGTTATTTTTTCTAAAAACAAATTAGCACTTGATATAATGTTTGAAAAATTTAAAACCAGAGAAATAGATAAATACTATATTTGCATTGTTAATGGAATTTTAAATAAAAAACAAGCTACTTTAAACAGTTTTTTGTTTAAAGATAATAAAAAATCACAAGTATATATTTCAGATACCCAAGAAAAAGGCTATCAAAAAATAATTACAAAATATTCTGTGATTGCCGAAAATAAGGCTCAAAATATATCTCTTTTGGAAGTAAAACTTGAAACTGGTAGAACACATCAAATAAGAGCACATTTAGCTCATATTGGGCATCCAATTATTGGAGATGGTAAATATGGCATAAATGATATAAACAAGAAATTTAATGCTAAAACTCAATATTTAATGAGTTATAAAATAAAGTTTAATTTTAAAACAGATGCAGGTATTTTAAATTACCTAAATGGGAAAGAATTTAGTATTTCAACTCAAAAGTATTTAGATATTATAAAATAGCAAAATAAAAAAACAGTTCTAGAAAAACTGTTTTTTTATTTTGTATTATTCTGCTTTGTTTTCTTCTGCTGGTGCAGCTTCTGTTTGTGCAGGTTCTTCGGCAACTGGGGCAACTTCTTCTTTTAAAGAAATTTCCTTTGTTTCGATTCTTGCTCCTACTTTTTCCTTTGTCTTAGCAGCTTTACCAACTCTGTCTCTTAGGTAGTATAACTTAGCTCTTCTTGCTTTACCAACTCTTACAACTTCTACCTTTTCTACTGATGGGGCATGTAATAAGAATGTTTTCTCAACACCTACTCCATAAGAAATTCTTCTTACTGTAAATGTTTCGTTTAATCCTCCACCTTGTTTTTTAATTATGATTCCTTCAAATACTTGAATTCTTTCTCTGTTACCTTCTTTAATCTTTACGTGAACCTTAACTGTGTCACCAACTTTAAGCATTGGTATTTTGCTTTTTAGTTGTTCGTGTTCAATTGATTTTATGATATCCATTTAAATTTTCCTCCTTCCAAATAAAATTTTCTTTTATTTGCTTCTTTTTAATAATTCTAAAATTTTCTTATCTTCCAAAGATAATTTTTCCTCTTGAATCAAGTCTGGCCTTTTAAGTAAGGTATATCTTAAAGACTCGGCTCTTCTCCAATTTTCAATATTTTTGTGATGTCCGAGAAAGTAGAACCTCTGGAACTTTTTGATTCAAAAATACTTCTGGCCTTGTATACTGTGGATATTCCAATAATCCTTCTGAAAAAGTTTCTTCTTTGACAGAATTTTTGCTCAAAACTCCGTCAACATATCTTGAAACAGAATCAATCAATACCATTGCAGGAATTTCTCCACCAGTTAATACATAATCGCCTATTGATATTTCTTCGTCAACAATCATGTCAATTACCCTTTGATCTATTCCTTCATAATGTCCACATAAAATTGTTAGCTCTTTTTCCTTAGCAAGCTCTCTTACTTTTTCTTGTGTAAGAGTTTTGCCTTGTGGAGACATATATATAAGCTTTCCTTTATTTTTTATAGAAGAATAAGCATCATATACAACATCTGGTCTGATTAACATTCCTGCTCCTCCGCCATATGGTGTATCATCAACTTTTTTGTGCTTGTCTTTTGAAAAATCTCTAATATTTATAGTTTCTATTTCAATTAGTTCTTTTTCACTAGCTCTTCCTAGAATACTTGTTTTAAGTATTTCAAACATTTCTGGAAATAGTGTTAATATACTAAATTTCACTAATAACTAACTCCTTGACTTATATCTACTACAATTTTATTTTGTTCGATATTGATTTCTTTTATTACTTTTGAAATTGCAGGTAGTAAAATTTGTTTTCCATCTTCCTGTTTTACAACATAAACATCATTGCTTCCTGTTTTGAATATATCTTCTAATGTTCCAATTTTGTTTTCATTTTCGTCATAAATCTCTAATCCTATTAAATCAACTATAAAGTATGTGTTTTTATCTAGCTTTTTAGCATCTTTTCTATTGATTTTTAAATAGCATCCCTTATATTTTTCGGCATCATTTATGTCGTCAATTCCAACAAATTTTAAATGCACCATATTTTTTGCATATCTAACATTTTCAATTTCATATTCTAACATTTCGCCTTTAAATACTATATAAACAGTTTTTAAAGTTTCAAATCTTGTTATATCGTCAGTAAATGGCATTACTTTTACATAACCTTTTAATCCATTTGTATTTACAATTTGACCTATTTCTAAATATTCTTGCATCTTTTTATTTCCTAATCTATAAATTCTACTGTTACTCTTTTGTGTTCTTTTGCAGCAACTGCTTTAATAATAGCTCTTATAGCTTTAGCTACATTTCCTTCTTTTCCTATAACTTTCCCCATATCATTTTCTGCAACTTTTACTTCATAAACAATTGATTTTTGCCCCTCAACTTCGTTTATTGAAACGGATTCTGTATCTGTAACTAAATTTTTAATTATGACTTCTAAAATTTCTTTCATAATTCCTCCTATATTATTCAGCTTTTTCAATTAAAGCTTTTACTGTATCTGTTGGTTTTGCACCATTTTTTATCCATTTTTCAACTTTTTCTTTATCTAATTTAATTTCAGATGGTTCTGTCATTGGGTTGTATGTTCCTATTTGTTCAATTATTTTTCCATCTCTTGGTGATTTAGAATCAGCTACAACAATGTGATAGAAAGGAGCTTTTTTAGCACCAACTCTTTTTAATCTTATTTTTACCATGTTTTTTCACCTCCCACAAATGCGTTTTGTATATATTTTTTAAATATTACCTAAGTTTTTTTAATGCGTTTGCATCTAATCCTTTTAGCATTTTGTTTAAGTTCTTTTCATTTTGCATTTTCTTCATAATTCTTTGAGTTTGTTCAAAAGAATTCATAAATTTGTTTACATCTTGAACCTTAGTTCCACTACCTTTTGCAATTCTTATTCTTCTGCTAGCATTAAGAATTTTTGGTTTTCTTCTTTCTTCTGCTGTCATAGAACAAATAATTGCTTCTATTTTTACAAATTCTTTTTCATCTATATCAGACTCTTTAACCATATTAAGCCCTGGTATCATTTTTAAAATAGCTGAAAATGAACCCATTTTCTTAATTTGTCTTAATTGAGTTAAATAATCGTCTAAATCAAAACTTTCTTTTCTAAGTTTTTTCTCTAATTTAATAGCTTCTTCTTCATCAAATGCTTCTTCTGCCTTTTCAATTATTGATAGCACATCACCCATACCAAGTATTCTAGATGTCATTCTATCTGGATGGAATACTTCGATATCACTTAGTTTTTCGCCAGTTGCTACAAATTTAATTGGTCTGTTTGTTACTTTTTTAACAGACAATGCAGCACCACCACGAGTATCTCCATCTAATTTTGTTAATATTACTCCATCAATTCCTAGACTTTCATTAAAACTTTGAGCAACATTCACAGCATCTTGACCTGTCATAGAATCTACTACCAATAATATTTCGTGTGGCTTAACATTTGCTTTTACATTTTTAAGCTCATTCATAAGTTCTTCGTCTATATGAAGACGTCCTGCTGTATCTAATATTACTACATCATTTAACTTAGACATAGCAACAGATAATGCTTGTTTTGCAATCAACACAACATCTTTTGTGCTTTCATTTGCAAATACCGGTATATTAAGCTGTTTACCCACTACTTGTAATTGCTTTATAGCAGCTGGTCTGTAAACATCACAAGCTACCAAAAGTGGCTTTTTACCTTCTTTTCTAAGAAGATTAGCAAGTTTACCAGCAGTTGTAGTCTTACCAGAACCTTGCAAACCAACTAGCATTATTATAGTAGGTGGATTTGGTGTAAAATTGATTTTGCTTTCTGTTCCACCAAGTAGTTCTATCATTTCATCTTTTACAATTTTAACAACTTGTTCTCCTGGTGTAAGGGATTTTAAAACATCTTGCCCCAATGCCTTTTGTTCAATTACAGAAATGAATTCTTTTACAATTTTATAATTAACATCAGCCTCTAAAAGAGCAAGTTTAACTTCTCTTAAAACTTCTTTTAAGTCTGATTCAGTTATTCTAGCTTTTCCTCTTAATTTTCTTGTAATACCTTGAAGTCTTTCAGATAATCCCTCAAAAGCCATTATATAATCCCTCCATTACACTAAACAATTTAACTTTTGTTTTACATCATCTAAGATTTCGGCCACTTTTTTATCTGAGGTTTTGTCTTTAATTTGTGTAAGTTCAGATAAAATGGTAGCAATCTTCTCTTCTTGACTAAACATCTTTTTCATAAACCCAAGCTTTTCCTCTACTTCGAAAAGTTTATTTTCCCCCTTTTTTATAATGTCCCTAACAGCCTGCCTTGTAATGCCTTCATTCTCTGCAATTTCTGATAAAGACAAATCGTTATTATAATAATTATCTAAGAAAATATACTGTTTTTCAGTTAAAAGTTTACCATACAACTGGCAAAGCACACTAATTTTAACATTCTTCTCCATATATTAACCCTCTCTTATGTAATGCTAATATACTTTACACCATTTTTACGCATTTGTCAAGGGGTTTTAGCGAAAAAAGTCCTGATTTCTGGCTATTTTTATGGATATTGAATAAAATATTTAGTTAAATCTTATCTCCCCCAAGAAAAAAAATTCGGAATTATACAAAATCCCGAACCTTTTTATTATTTGTTATTCATTATTTGTCTTCTTCTTTTTTATTATCTTCAATAATTTCTTTTGCTTTTGTTTCTATTTTTTCTTCTGGTTTAACTTCCTTTGGTTTTTGCAAGATTTGCATTACAGCTATAATAATTGCAGCTAATGCAAATATGAACAATGCTGTACTTTCTTCTATATTATCAGTCCAATTAATTGCTCCTTCTTCTGCTTCATAGCCTATAATAGCTAAAACTTGTACTACATACAATATAATTACAGCTATATATTTTTTACTTTTAGGATTACGTTTTATTCCTATAATCATCAATATAGCTAAAACTAATAATATCACAACTAATGCTAGCCAAGCTAGACTTGGTGTTGTTTTTTCTGTATTAGTTGTTGTATTTGTATTATCAACATTATCAGCTTCTGCATTTTTTATTTCAAATGAATTAAGTATATTATTCTTTTCTTCTTCTGAAAATCCATCTGCCGTTACATTAGTAAATATTATATCATAAATCTTATCAGAATAAACAAATAAATTTAATTCTTGAATTATAACTCCAACATTAGCAATTTCAGCTCTGAAAGTCATTTTAACAACATTTCTTCCATTTATTGTAGTTTCTTCTTTTTCAGATTGTTCAACTTCTGCATCATAGGTTTCTTTATATTGATTTGTAATCTCAGTTGCAATAGCATTCAATTGATAATTAGAAAGCTTACCTCCAACTACCTTTTGGTCGATTTCTTGAACAATTATATTATCTCCTGTATCTTTTTGAAACATAACTAGTCCACTTTCAGCCAATTCCTCATATCCATCTCCAACTTCAATACTAAAGGTATCCCCTGAATATCCCATAACAGTAGTACTTATTAATATTATCGCAATTACTAAACTTCCTAATATATTGTTTAATTTCATCCTATTTCCTTCTTTCTTTTTTGGTATATTATCAATTCATATAATAGCATACCACCTATCATTCGTCAATGTTTTTTATACTATTTTCCTTGGCATTTATACATCATGTGGTGAAAAAGTTATACTGTTATTTTTTCAATTTCTTTTAAAGTAAGGCCTGTGTACTTAATTATGGTTTTCTTATCCATTTTATCTTTAAGCATATTTTTAGCTGTTTCCATTCGGCCTTTTCTTTCGCCGTCTTTTCTCGCCCTCTTGTTTTCCCAAAGCTTTGCCAATTACAATTCCGTGCCTCTTCGCCTTCTTCTCTACCACATAATCTTGCAGCTGCTTCATCTCTCATTGCTCTTTCTCTTAGTTCTTCTCTTCTTTTTATGGCTTCATCTCCTGTTAGATATTCGTATTCTTCATTTGCTTTTCTGATTTTTTCGTTTCTTTCCATTGCCATTTCTATCAAATCCTTTCTACTATAATCTATAAATGCTAACCAATTTTCTAAATTGGTTTCTAACTTATTTGTTACCATTCTTCTAAATTTTGGCAACTCTATGAAGTAGTATTTTACTCCTTTTATTATTTCGTATTTGCAATATTTATCTTCAACAGTTTTCGTTCTTGTAAAATATTCTTCATTTTCATTTTCTAATTCATAATCCAATATCCATATTACGGCTATATCTTTGATTATTTTATACGCTTCTTTCGTTTTTATAGAATCTCTTATTAGGCATCCTGCATAAAATACCGCTCTTTTTTCGGTATCCTTATAATCAATATTTTGCATTTCGACATCAACTATTATTTCATCATTTATCGTTGCTTTAATGTCTAGTCGGCCTTGCTTTTCTTCGATATTGTGAACTTCTGGCTCTACTTCTTTTTGTGCTTCTATTTTTTCTATTTTGATTTGCAATATGCTTTCTAAAAAATCTACTAATAAATCTTCATTTCTTTTGGTTGAAAATAGATTTTTAAATATTATATCATTTTGTGGTACTTTTTTATTCAATAATAATTCCTCCTTGTATTATATAACGTGATAATTACTTGTTTCAATATTTTTTGCAATACTCGTCTGGTAGTATAAAATCTGTTTTTATCTAGCCTACTCTACATTTTAAATATGTGCAAATATAGAAACATTTTTTTCACGTATACATTATTTAATTTTAATTTCTTGATTTTCTTAGGCTGAAATCGCCTTTAATTTTTATTTTGTCTATACTAAGTTGTTTTTAGATTAACTATATTTAATCTTCATTTCGAATTTTTATGCATAAAAATAATTTATATTATGATACTACATATTTACATAATTGTAAATACTTTTTTTCAAATTTATCCCCCCACAAATTTCCGACATTCTTCAACATTGGTGTACTACATAAAGTGAAAAAGCAACAAAATACAAAAATATTTTGTTGCTTTTATTTGATATGTTTCTTGTAGTTCTTATTCCTCCAACTTGGTGCATCTTACAAATTCAGTTCGTCCTATGCTGTCTCCTGTGCCTAGTTGGCCATAGTCATTTTTTCCTATGCCATAGACCTCACCACTTTTGCTTGCAAATATTGCAAAACCATTGCCTAGGCTCATATAACGAATGTTGGCTGGCAATCCTTCTAATTTTACAGGGGTTGGATATATTCCTCCAACTTCGTAACTTGCTCCTAATATTCCGTAAGTATTGTATCCCCATCCATAAACTTCTCCGTTGGATAATAGGGCTAGGCTAAGACCGTCTTCGGTTAGGATTTGTTTTACGGTTGTTCCTTCTTTTATTGTTAATTCAGTAAAGTCGTCGTTTTCTCTATCTGCATAAGTATTGTTTCCTGACATATTTCTATTATTTGACATTGTATATAACTTTCCATCTTCTGTCAGTATAAGTGTATTCGCTCCATGAATACCCGCATCGTTAATATACGAATATTCTATATCTTTTATTTTATCTATGATTTTTTCGATAAGTGGACTCGTTACTTCTTTTGAATAATATGTTACTGTCCCTTCTCCTGGCACTACGAAATCTCCTTTTATTCTAGGTAATATTATATATCCATCTGAACCAGCCCAATACAACTTATTATCTTCTGTAATAAATACCGCACTATTTCCTATCTTTGATGTAAATATATTTTTTATATTTTCAAAATTATTTGTCCCATCTCTTGTAATTTTTACATACTCATTTCTATATACAATTTCTCCCCACATTCCTGTTGAGTAGCTTCCTCTTGCCCATAAAGTTCCATCATTTTTTATTACATATTTTGCCCTAGAAGAAGCTATTATTTTTTTTGCATTTTTTATTTGTAAATTCGGCCCTTGTGCTATTTTTTCATATATTTCTCCATTTTGTGTTACTATACTAATATTCTCTCCTTTCCCCTGTATAAATTTCACATTTTTCATTACATTTTTCAAATTGGAATTTGCCTTTT
>USMK01000029.1 GCA_900555835.1 uncultured Clostridium sp. | reverse complement strand
TACCAGATGGAGTAAAGTATACATTGCTAAATTTAACAGCAGAAAAAGGAACAACCAATATACCAACATTTGAACAAATAGATTATAGCCAATTCTATAAATTGGATTATACTAAATTAAACATAAGCCAAGAAGAAGCAGAAAATCTAGTAATATACGTAGAAGGAGATACTTACAAAGTAATAAATTTATCAGGAGTAAAATACAAGAAAAATGATATATATGTAATAATTCCATTAAATAACGAAGCTGAACCAGAATATATAACAGTAGCAAATAATACGTATAAATTATACGGAGATGGAACTTTAAAAGTACTAGGAGAAAAAACAACAAATTCAGGCTACACAAGTAGTGAAGTAAATGCAATAAACAATAGCTGGGACGAATTTGATTTAAAAGCAATAAACGAAAGATTTGACAATAGAATGAGTTTACCAGATACGCTAACAGCCGACTGGTATGCAGGTCACGTGTATTTTAGTACAGGAACGGCATATGTAATAGACCAAAACAACGATTTATGGGCGTGGGGAGCTAATGACTATAACAAATTAGGATTAGGACATTCCTTCTTAGTTGTAGAACCAACGAAAATATTAGATGGAAGATGTGAAGGAAAGGAAAATGTAAAAGCAACAAAAGTATGGGCAGGAGATTATAATACATTTATAGTGGATACCGAAGGAATGCTATGGGCGTGTGGACAAAATGGGCAAGGAGTATTAGGGCAAAGCAATAGTAATAATTACTCTAAATGGACAAGAATAGATTATATAAATGGAAATACTATAAAAGAAATACAGGTGAGCTCCGGTTCTCAATTTTCAACAGCATTAATAGTAATGGATAATGGAGATTTATATGGAGCAGGATATATGGTGGGATTATTGGGAAAAGGAGGAATTCAAACTGAATTTATGTTACTAGGAAATTATGCTAATTCTAAACAAATCGAATTAGGAAATTTATCAACTTATTTTATTAATTCTAATAATGTTATGTATGGTTGCGGTATAGCATATCAGTTTGATACAGATAAAAGTATTCCTATAAAAAATGCCATAGAAATAGCTAATAATGTAAAACAAGTAAAAGTTCAGGATTCATATGTTGTTTGGTTGACGAAAGACAACAAATTATATTATAGGTTAAAAGGAACTGAAACTAAACAAATAAATATTGATGCAAAAGCAAATGATACTGTGACTTTAATCGGAATAAATAAAATTATAGTAAATGGAAATTTGTATACACTTAATTTTAGTAACTTATGTGCATATAAAAGAGAAGAAAATACAGTAAGCTATAATAATAAATATGATGAATATGAATTTCAACAGAATAAACTTATGTATATATATATGAATAATGACCAAAAAATATATATAGAAAGTAACCCTAATATATGCAAAATAGGAGAAAAGTCAAGTTATAATTTAAGAAAAGTATTTGAAAATGCATTATTTGTGCAGGGAAAAGGAGGTAATATAAGTATAGTAGATAAAAATGGAAAAATATATTCAAGTGTAACGAGTGGTGCTAATAATAAAATAGAGAATGCAAAGAAAATTATATCTTCTGGTAGCTCAAAATATGTAATAAAAAATGATGGAGCTTTATGGGCCGTTGGAGCTCCTGCTACAGGAATGTGGGGAGAATATGATTCAAGAGAGAATTATGTACAAGTAACCAAAGATGGAATAGAGTCATTTGAAAATGTTAATAATATTTATACATCTAAAATAGGAGGTAGTGCAGTATTTACAACAGAAGAACATAAGATATATTGGGCAGGTGCGGAAACATTTATATTGCTACCAGGGAGAACAGGAGATTTTGATGTACTTGGAATAGGAAAAGTAACTAATTATCCTAAAGAAGTAACAAGTAATATACTGGAACAAATTAAGGATAAAATTAAGGACATCGAGTATTCTTTTATAAACTCAGGAGGGATAGGCGGAACAAATACTTTAATTCTAACAGAAGATGGCAAATTGTATGCAATGTCTAACAATAAAGATATGTCTGGAAATAATACAAGTGTAAGTAGTACATCAGGAGACTTCCAAGAGTTAACCATAAAAGAGGGAACAACCGTAAAACAAGTATTAACACAAGATGGACTAAGCTTAGCATTATTATCAAACGGAGAAATTTACGGCTGGGGCTACAATACTTACGGCATCCTAGGGCCAAGCTATGAAGTGGGAGGAATTTATCCAACCCCAGTAAAACTAGAAGGCTTGCCAGCAAATATACGCTATATGAGCCTAGGTAACGGCTTTGCTATATTTGCCAGCAAAAGTGGAGAAGTATACGGAATAGGCAAGAATGATTATGGGCAACTAGGCACAGGTGACAGCGCCGGCAGAACTGAATTCGTAAGATGTACAAAGTTGGAGGAATGATTAAGATGCAGAACAAAAATAGAGCGATTTTTTAGCTCTATTTTTGTTTATTTTGGAATTTTGTGAAAAACCACCCCTAAAACAGCTGGAATTTTGTGATATAATATAAATAAAGAAGTGATTTTGTGGAGCTTTTAAGAAAAAAATTGATTGATAGTAATCAATATAAAGATATTAAATACGGAATAAAGTTAGGATACAAAAATATTGGATTTAATGGAAAATTTTATACATTTCCATATTTCTTAATATTTTTATTGAAAAGATATTTAAAAGAAAAATAAAAGAACTGTTAAAGATTATGAATTGTTTGCATTAGCGTATATCTTAAAAATTGATGTAAATGATTTGTTAGAAGATATAAGAAAAGATTGTGAATAGTGTAAAATTGTTGTGAAGAATTGGTAAATGTGATATAATGCTTTAAAAGGAGCGAGTTTTATGCCTAGTATATATCAGGAAACTAAGTTTATAATGAATAAGTATCATATTACTGCTAATAAGAGCTTGGGACAGAATTTTTTGATAAGTGAGGAAGCCGTGGAGGCTATTGTTGGGTCTGCGAATATTTCAAAGGAAGATATTGTTATTGAAATTGGGCCTGGTCTTGGAACTTTGACTAAGGAGCTATTGGAATGTGCGGGAAAAGTTATTTGCGTTGAGTTAGATACTAGAATGGTAAATATTATTACAGATAGATTTGCTTTGTATACAAATATTGAGATTATTAATCAAGATATATTAAAAATTGATTTGAAAGAGCTTATTAAAAATGAAAAAGAAAGTACGAATTTAAAAAATGTAAAAGTAGTTGCTAATTTGCCATATTATATAACTACTCCAATAATTATGAAATTGTTAGAAGAAAGGCTTGATATAGAGAGTATTACTATAATGATCCAAAAAGAAGTTGCACAAAGACTTTTAGCAAATCCGGGAGATAACTTGTCTGGTGCAATTACTTATGGTATACATTATTATTCTGAACCAGAAAAAATAGCAGATGTAAGTCATGAAGATTTTATCCCAGCACCAGAGGTGGATTCACAGGTTATTAAGCTAAATATAAGAAAAAATCCGCCAGTTGATGTGGGGAATGAAAAAAAAATGTTCAAAATTATAAAATTAGCGTTTATGCAAAGACGAAAAACTTTGATAAATGCATTGTCAAATGGAAATTTTTTTAATAACAAACAAGAAATAGAAGAAATGCTACAAGAACTAAATATAGACAAAAAAATAAGAGGAGAGAAGCTAACCTTAGAGCAATTTGCAGAAATTACAAATTATATAAATAAAAAAGTGTCATAATGGCACTTTTTTATTTATATCCAATTGTCGACCTCTATTTCTCTTATTTTTTGGATTTCTTGTATTAATTTATCAATATGAGTTTTTCTTATTCCATATGCTTTATTGTAATCTGCTAAAACTTGTTTATAATTGTCCAATGTTTCGCCAGGTTGCAGATTATATTTAATTAGTTCCATATAATCATGCTTGTCACGAGGCTTGGTGGTACTTTCGTATTCTATAACATATTCAGAAAGTTGTTCTAATCTTTTTATTTGGTCTAATATATGTTTTACATAATTTTCCACACAGTGAATTTCATAATTTGTTTCTTCTTCTACAACTTCAAGCAAAACGTGAACAACTTGTGGATTTATTTGGCTATATTTAGGATTTTTTGCATTAGTTCTACCTGTTTTATAAGCAGGAATTGTTTTATCTGCAATTATTTTCAATGTTTCAGATACATTAACATGAGATTTATATTGACGTTTGCTTACTATTGCATCAAATTCGTCTGCAACTCTTATTATTTGAGCTTCAAAAGGCAAGTCTTCTTTTACTACTCCATTTGGATAACCAGAACCATCTAAACTTTCGTGATGATACAATGGACCATTTGCATAAGGGCGCAATTTATGGTCTTCCATACACATTTGATAGCCTATTGTAGTATGGGTTTTCATAATTTCATATTCCTCGTCTGTTAATTTGCCATTTTTTTGCAATATTTCAGGAGGAATAAACATTTTACCAATATCATGCAAATAAGCACACATTGTGCAATATACAGTAAATGTTTTATTAAGTTTCAATTTTTGGCACATTTTACACGTAATACTTGCAACATTTTCGCTATGTTTTAATGTAAAAACATCCAAGCTAGATAATCTATTTAATTGATATCTCATGCTCTCATTCAAATTATATGACTTTAAACTTGTCTTATCATAAAAATCAAATTCCTGTTTCATATGCACTCTCCATTTTTCTATTTGCTATATTTTATAACGATTAATATGGTATGTCAAGATGGATTTGTTATAATTTTTCCCGCAAATACTTGATATTTTGACAGTTTTAATATATGATTTAGTTAAATTTACATTAAGGGTGAGAATATTGTATTTAAAGAGATTGGAGTTGCATGGATTTAAATCTTTTGCAGATAAAACTATATTGGAATTTATGCCAGGGATTACTGTTGTTATAGGACCTAATGGCTCTGGCAAGAGTAATATTTCGGATAGTATAAGATGGGTACTTGGAGAGCAAAGTATGAAGTCTTTAAGAGGGGCAAAGTCAGAGGATATAATCTTTGCTGGTACTCAAAATAGAAAGTCTTTGGGATTTGCAGAGGCTTCTATCGTTATTGATAATAGTGATAATAAATTACCAATTGAATATAACGAGGTTACTGTTACAAGGAGAATATACAGAAGTGGAGATTCTGGCTATTTTATAAACAAGGCTCCTTGTAGGTTAAAAGATGTACAAGAGCTTTTTATGGATACTGGTATTGGAAAAGATGGATATTCAATTATTGGACAGGGTAAAATTGACGAAATTTTGAGCAATAAATCAGAAGAACGTAGGCATATTTTTGAGGAGGCTGCTGGAATTGTAAAATACAGAGTAAGAAAGGCAGAGTCTGAGAAAAAACTTGAACAAACTAAGCTTAATTTGTTAAGAATAATAGATATTTTAGCTGAAATTGAAAATAAAATAGGACCACTAAAAACACAGTCTGAGAAAGCAAAAAGATTCTTGGATTTAAGAGAAGAACTAAAAGGAATTGAAATAGGATTATTTTTGCATAATATAGAAGAATACAAAAAGAAAATTGCTGAGATTTTGGAAGATGTGAAGATTTTAGAAGAACAAAATAATTCAGAAGACAGTAAGCTAAATAGTCAAAAGGAGCAAAAAGAAGCCATAAAAATAGAGCTGGAAAACATAATCCAAGAAATCGAGAAAATGCAGAATATTGGGTTTGAAACATCAAATAAAATAGAGAAAATCAATTCGGAAATAAATGTAACAAAACAAAAAACAGAAAGCAATTTAGAAAATATTGAAAGATATAAAACCGAAATTGAGGAATTGAAAGAAAAAATTAGTTTATTAGAAGACGAAAAAAAGCAAAAATTAAGCAAAAAGAATAATTTATTTGCTGATAAAGAAAAATTCCAAAAAGAACTTGAAGAAAAGACTGCCGAACTTGAAAAACTAACAGGAAAGTTATCTGAAAAAGAACTTGAAATGGAAGGCAAAAAGAAAAAGTTAAGTGAAAATATAGACGAAAAATATGAACTTAATTCAAAAATAAATACTTACAACATAAACAACGAAAACTTAGAAAAAAGAGAAAAAGCATTGCAAGAAGAGCAAAGAGTAGCAATATCTGAATTGGATTCAGAAAGACTAACAAAAGAAGAAATTGCTAAAACTTTTAGAGAAATAGAAGCAAATAGAAATAAAATAAATAGCGAGTTAGAAGAGTTTAGCCAAAAGAAAAAAGAAACAGAAAACAAGGTAAAAGAATACGACAATTTAGTAAATAAGCTAGAAATGGATTGCAGAATAAAGGAATCTAGATTAAAATTTTTGATAGAAACAGAAAGAGAAAAAGAAGGATATAACAAAAGTATAAAAGCAATTTTAAATGCTTGTGAAAAAGATAGTAACTTAAAAACACGGAATGAGAGATGTTTTAGCAAACCTTATATCTGTACCCAAAGAATACCAAGTAGCAATAGAAATGACACTTGGTCAAACTATGCAAAATATTGTAACAGACGACGAAAATACAGCAAAAAAATTGGTAGAATATTTAAGAAAAAACAATTTAGGAAGGGCATCATTTTTACCAATAACTTCTGTAAAAGGTAAGAAAATAGAAAAAATCAATTCGAAAAATATTAACGGAGTTATAGGAATTGCCTCAGATTTAGTAAAAAATGATAAAGATTATGATCAAATTATTTTAAATTTGCTAGGAAGAACTGTAATTGTAGAAGATATGGATTCTGCAATTGCTTTGGCTAAACAAAATTCATACTCTTTTAGAATAGTAACACTAAAAGGAGATTTAATAAATCCATCAGGAGCAATAACTGGTGGTTCTGTAATGACAAAAACTGTAAACATACTTGGCAGGAAAAAGGAAATAGAAGAACTAGAACAAGCAATTTCTGAAATAAAAGAAAAAGTAAACAAAATAAAAAAAGAAAAAACAGATTATCTATCAAGCATAGAAGACATCTTATCAAAATCAGAGGAATTAGAAAAAACAAAACAACAAGCCGAAATTGTGTATGCTACTGAAAAACAAAAATTAACTCAAATTGAAATAAATGTTACAAAATTAGAAAATAAGCTTGCAAAAGTAAAAGAAGAAATAGAAAACATAAAACAAGAAAAACAGCAAAATGCTGAAAATAAAGCAAAAGACGAAGAAAAAATAAAAGAAATAGAAGCAGAAATAATAGATTTAAATTCTGTAATAGAAGTATTTACAAACCAACACAAGGAAAGTCAAAAATACATAGATGACTTGAATTTTGATATAACAAACTTAAAAATATCTGTATCTTCATTTAGTGAAAGCGAAGCATCAATAGATGAATTAGTTGAAAGAGTTAATTTAGATATTGAAAATTCAAATACTTCAATAGAAAATAAGCAAAAAATATGTGAAGATTTGGAAAAAGAAAACAACAAAAATAAGCAAAAAATTACAGAAATGGAACAAGAAATTGAAAAAGCAAAACAAGAAGTAACAACAAGTCAAGCTGAAACTGAAAACTTAAAAAATACGAGAATAGAAAAAAATAAATTATTAGAAAAATTAGAATACGAAATTAATTCAAAATTAAAACTGATAGACGATTTAAAAGAGCAAATAAACAAAATAGAAATAAAAAAATCAAAATTAGAAGTTGAGCTAGAACAAGTTGTAAACAAAATGTGGGAAGAATACGAAATAACACCAAACAATGCAGAAAATTATGCAAAACCTGAAAATGTGGTAGTTGTACAAAAAAGGGTAAACGAATTAAGAAATCAAATAAAAAACCTTGGAAGCATAAATGTGGATTCAATAGAAGAATACAAACAAACCAAGGAAAGATACGATTTTATGACAGAACAAAAAGTAGACTTAGAAGAGTCTAGCGACAAACTTAAAAAAATTATTTCAGATATGACAGATGTAATGAAAAAACAATTCCAAGAACAATTCAAAATTATTAACAAAAATTTTGGAGTAATATTTGCAGAATTATTCGGAGGCGGAAAAGCAAACTTAAAACTTGCTGACGAAAACAATGTGCTAGAATGTGGAATAGACATAGAGGCACAACCACCAGGAAAGAAATTGCAAAATATGATGCTTTTATCAGGAGGCGAAAAAGCCTTAACTGCAATAGCATTATTATTTGCAATACTAAAAATAAACCCAGCTCCATTCTGCGTGTTAGACGAAATAGAAGCTGCACTAGACGACGTAAATGTAAACAGGTTTGCTGAATACCTAAAAAAATTCACGAATGAAATCCAATTCCTAGTAATAACCCATAGAAAAGGAACAATGGAAGCGGCAGATACGGTATATGGAATAACAATGGAGGAAAACGGAATATCAAAATTACTATCAATGAAGTTAAAATAGTAATTTACATAAATGGACAAGAAGTAAAAAATGTGCTACAATATAAGTATCTTAGGATATTTAATATTAGGAGGAATTGACAATGAAGTATTACGTTGATGAGCGGCGTTACGATGTAGGCAACAGAGTAAGTATTGCAATTACTTTTGCAATTGGTTTGTGGCTGTTTAGCTGGATTTTTTCAATCAAGCATTTAGGCTTGATTGAAGGTATTATCAATAACTTAGTTTTGGTATTCGTAACTGAGTTTTCGTTCGAGTTCCACGAAAAAAAATTGATGGTACGGTCCAACGGAGAGTTCTATGAACTCGATGGCATATTAAAAATGGTAACATACCCATTTGCATGCATTTGCTCTCTGTTTGGCTTAAAAAACCAACCAATTTGGGCATGGCTAACTGCATGTGGTTACATCTATGCAATGCTGTTTCACAACTGGCAAGTATTTGACAGTTGTGCACATTTGGTATTGATGTACATCTTATATCGTAATCGAAAGAAAAACAAGTAAAAATTCCTAAAAGAGCTTCGAATTCGAGGCTCTTTTCTTTTAACGATTAACACTAATATATAATTTTAAGAGATTTTGGAATTTGAAAGAAAAACAGGTTACATAAAATTGACTTTTAGCTAGAAATTTGTTACAATTTAAATATAGTGCTAAATTGTATTATAAAAGGGAGGAATGCACAATGATGTATATTCTGAAAAAAATTTATTACAACACGCTCCTTCGGAGTTGCAATTTCTTTAAAAATCTGCTAGATGGTAAGTGGCTGCTGGCTATAAGTATTCCAATGTGCTTTTTAGCATTTGTGTATACTTTTGGCTATGAGGATAATATAGTAGGACTTAATAAATGCCTTGACAAGGCTTTTTATCAAGAATGGAAAACCACCGAGAATGGTGAGGCATATATTAATCTCTATATCAGAACCAATACCGGTATGGCATTTAATGCTAACGACATTGCAAAGCAAGTAGAACCCAGAGTGAAAGAACACAACGAATGGGTACAAACTCGCAGAAACAATCGTGCCATTGGCACATATGTCAAGCCAAATCCTCAATTGGATGTGAAAGTAAATGCCTACTACACCACAAATGTAGAAATAGATGGCAGAACAACACCAACTGTATGGATAATCAGCGAAAATACCCAAGTAGCAGATCCAGTAAAAAGGAAGGAAGTAGAAAAAGGCAAAATCAAAATTTCAGAATAAGACCAACAAGTAAAATCCTTAGAACTAGCGAGTATTTTCTCGCTAGTTTTTCTTTTTTGGGGGGGGATTGGTATAATTTTCCAAAATTGACAAATTTTAAAATATAGTATATAATATACAAGTAACTGAAATTTTAAATTTTTAAAATGAGGGAGAGAAATATTAAAATGAAAACAAAAAAAATTCTACAAGTACTAATAGTAACATTGGTTATTAGTATTGTATTTGCAGGAATTTCGTATTGTACAACAGGAATTGTTAATGGAACGGCTGTTAGGATTAGAAAATCACCATCAATGGATGCCGAGGTATTAACAAATGTATACAAAAAGGATGAAGTAAAGGTACTAGAAAAAGAGGGTGAATGGTACAAAGTAACATATGAAGATTATGAAGGTTATGTGCATAAAAGTTATATAGATGTAGATGATAGCAAAATATCTTCTGCAAGTAGTGATAACAAAACAGATTATATAGTAACAGTAGATAATACACAAAATGAGGAAAAAACAGAACCAGTAAGTTCAGCAAGTGTTAGCGAGATAAGAGTTCAAGATGTATGCAAGTTAAAAAGTAATGCAAAATTATATATTTTACCATTATTTTCTTGTCCAGTTTTAGAAGAAATTACTTCTGGAAGCACAGTTACGGTTATTCAAATTGCTAATAACTGGGTTTATGTGCAAGGAGAAAATAATGTAGGGTGGATTTTAAAATCGACCTTAGAAGAAACATCAGTTACAACAAATGCAAATGAAAACAAAAATGAGAATACAAGTACTACCAAAGTAGGATATGTTAATGTAGAATTAGCAAATGTAAGAGAAAAAGCATCAACAAGTTCAGATGCTATAAGTACTTTGAAATTAGATACAGAAGTTACTATTCTAGGGGAAGAAAATGGATGGTATAAAATTCAAGTTGGAAACACAACAGGATATATAAGCAAAAAATTAGTTTCTGATAATAAAACATCTATTACAACTTCTAGAAGTATAACAACATCAAGAAGTTTACAATCTTCAAGAACAGTTGCACAAGAAAATGTAGTAACAGCAACAGTTGGTACTGCAATAGAGATTGTTGAAACTAAAATAGAAGAACAAGAGGCAGCTAAAAAAGAGGCTGAATTAAAAGCTAAACAAGAAGCCGAAGCTAAGAAAAAAGCGGAAGAAGCAAAAAAGGCAGAGGCTGCAAAAAAGGCACAAGCTAAAAAAACAACAGTAGCAAAAGATACAACTGTTTCATTAAGTGGTTCAGGTGCTACAAGTTCACAAATTGTTGCATATGCAAAACAATTTGTTGGATATAAATATGTAAGTGGTGGAAGTAGTCCATCAGGATTTGACTGCTCTGGATTTACAACATATGTTTTTAAACATTTTGGATATAGTATAAGTAGAACAGCCTCTGCTCAGTCTAAAAATGGTAAAGCTGTTTCTAAAAGCGAAATGCAACCAGGAGACTTAATAATTTTCCAAAATAAAGAGAAAACAAAAATAGGTCATGTTGGTATTTATATAGGTAACAACAAATTTATACATGCAGAAAACTCTAAAACTGGTGTAGTAATAACATCAGTAGATAGTGGTTATTATGGGCAACGATTTGTTTGTGCAAGAAGAATAATCTAGATATGGGGGCAATTAGAGGAGGAATATAAAATAAATAGACCGATTTTAATTGTATGCCTAGGATTTATAATGGGGATAATATGGGGGCTATACATAAAATTTAGTATAGCTCCTATATTTATTTTTATATTGATTTTAGGAATAATTTATTTAAGAATAGGGAAATATAGAAAAATTTTAAATGTATTCTCAAAAATAATTACTATTTTTGCAATAGCGTGTGTTTTAGGAAATTTATATATAATAAAATTAAATAATGAATATGAAAGAGTTTATAAACAAGGCACGAAATTTACAGAATATGCAGTTGTAGTAAGTGAAGAAAAGCAAACTGAATATAAAAAAGAATACCAAATTAGAGTAAGTGGAAATTCTGGTTTGAAAAATAAAAAATTCATATTAAGAATTAGTAAAAATTCAAACTTCAATTTGCAATTTGGAGATTTGATAAAAATAAATGGAGAATATACAAAGCCATCTGTTCAAAGGAACTATGGCGGGTTTGATTATTCTAATTATTTGAAATCTAAACAAATTTATGGAATTGTAAATAGTCAAAATCTGACTATATTCAAATCAAATCAAGTCGATATTGTTTCAAATGGGATAAATTCGGTAAGAAATTTTATAATTGATAGAGCTAAGAAAATAATCAAAGATGAAAATGCCTCGGGGCTTTTAATTGGCTTTTTAATAGGAGATACAAGTTTTGCACAAGAAGAAGTGATACAAAATTTTAAAGATAGTAGTTTAGCTCATATGCTAGCTGTATCAGGGCAACATGTTGGATATGTTATTTTGGCAATTGGATTTGCTTTAAAAATATGCAACATAGGAAAAAGAGAGGGCAAAATATTAAGTATTGTTATTTTATTTATTTTCATGCTAATAACAGGGCTTACTCCATCTGTATTTCGAGCTGGAACTATGGGAATATTAATAATACTAGCAGGACTAGTATATAGAAAAGCGGATATATATAACGATATTGCTATTTCAATGCTTTTAATTTTGATTTGTAATCCATTTTCTGTATATGATGTTGGATTATGGCTTTCCTATCGGAGGAGTGCTTGGAATTATAATATTTAATAAAGCTATAAGCGGTAAAATTTCTAAAAACTATAAGAAAAACAAAATATTAAAAACAATATTAGATATGCTAGTAATTTCAATATCTGCACAATTGGTGATAATTCCAATTATGGTAGTTAATTTTAATAGAATTTCTATACTGTTTTGGCTTTCAAATGTAATTGCCTCTCCACTTGTTGCGATTTGTATAATAGGTGGATTTATGTTAGTTTTACTTTCTTTAATACTATTACCGTTAGCAGAGTTTTTTGGAGTAGGTGTAAAACTGCTATTGAATATTTTAATTGCTATAACAGAACAAATTGCAAATATTCCATTTGCCAATATTTCTGTAAAAACCCCAAGCTCCATATTTATATGTATGTATTATTTAGTCCTTTTTTTACATATAAGAAAAAATGCAGAAAACGGAAGAACGGAAATACAGATTATAAATAAAGTAAAAAATAATTTAAAGTACATAATTATAATAATTTTAATAATTAGCATTATACTATATGGAATAAAAATAGCAAATCCAAGCACATATATCTATTTTATAGATGTAGGTCAAGGAGATAGTACTCTAATTGCAACTAAATATGGCAAAAGGATACTAATAGATGGAGGTGGAAGCGATTCTAATTATGATGTTGGAAAAAATGTACTTATTCCATACTTGCTAAACAGAAGAATAAAAACAATAGATTATGCAATGATAAGCCATTTCGATAGTGATCATTGTTTGCGGAGTGATTTCTGTTATGGAAAATTTGAAAGTGAAAAATGTTATAATATCAAAGCAAATTAAACAGTCTGATAATTATAAAAGATTTTTAGAAATAGTAAAGAAAAAGCACATAAATGTAATACTAGTAAAAATAGGAGATAGAGTAAAAATAGATGCTGAAAGCTATTTTGATATTTTGTGGCCAGAAGAAAAACAAATATCAGATAATGTGCTTAATAATAACTCGATTTTGGCTAAATTTGTGCAAAATAATTTTAGTATGCTATGTACTGGCGATATAGAAGAAATAGCAGAAAAAGCAATTCTAAAAGCAAATAGCAATAAGCTAAGGGCAACAGTGCTAAAAGTAGCACATCATGGCTCTAAAACATCTTCAATAGAGGAATTTATAGATAGTGTTAAGCCAAAAATTGCACTAATTGGAGTTGGAGAAAATAATAATTTTGGACACCCTAATACAAATGTGATTTCTAGGATAGAAGCTATAGGAACAAAAATATACAGAACAGATAAAATGCGGAGAAATAATTTTAAAAATTGATAAAAATTGGCAGATAAAAGTAACTACCAAAATTAAAAATGAATAAAATTACTTAATATTGCCAATACTATAAACATCAAAGGAAAAAGGATGATGTTTATGAGAAAATTTTTATTGATTTTAACTATAATAGTTGTATTTGTTGTAAGTGGAATTTGTGGATATTACATATATAAAGCAGGAACAGATCAAAATGAAAGCAAAATAAATATAGACGAGATAGCCAAAGTTGCTGTTGAAAATGGAATAAATAGTTCGTCTCCAAGTTTGGCTACAAGTTATACAGAAGAAAAAGTATCTCCAAATGCAACATTGATTATAAAAAAACATTATAAAGAATGTGGACATACCACAAAAGATTATGCTGAAATTCCAGAAGAACTTGTAAATCGAACAAGAAAACAAGTAGAGCAAACATATTCAGACTGGGAAATAAGAGGATTTTCACCAAATGAAATTGTAATATTAAAAGAAGTAGGTGGAATATGCAATGAACATTATGTTTTAAGAGAAAAAGACGGAAAAGTAGTAATATACACACAAGATGCAAATGGCAAAGAAAGCATAAATGAAATAACAGAAATATCAACTGAATATCTAACCGAAGACGACAAAGCCAAACTAAAAGAAGGAATTAAAGCAACAGGAAAGGAAGAACTAAACAGCCTTATAGAGGATTATGAATAGAAATACAAAAAAATAATAGCCACAACTGGCTATTATTTTTTTGTTGCTATTTTTTTTACTTTGGAAAAAGTCTTGAAATACATAATTAGTGCAAATATTGTTAGTGCTAATGCAATATAGTATAAATATATGTCAAATGTTAAATTTAAAGTAAATTGTCTGTTTAACATTGAAATAAGTATTGCTATATAAAATAATACTGTTGCTGCTTTTCCATACCATCTACTGCCAATTACTGTGTTTTTATCATACAAGAATGCAGCTCCTGAAACCATTAAAAGCTCTTTAATTATAACTATAATTAAAATCCACAAAGGAATAATATTATTGATAACTAAAACCACCAATGTAGAAATTTGTGTTAGCTTATCTGCAAGTGGATCAAATAAAGTTCCGAAATCTGTTATAAAATTATATTTTCTTGCAATATATCCATCTAAAACATCGGTTATTCCAGATAAAGTTAGAAAAATTACAGCAACTATATAATTTTCTTCTAATGCAAAATAGAAAATTACTGGAATAAGTAATAGTCTAATTGCTGTTAATATATTTGGTACATGTTTAAACATTATAATTCCTCCAATTGATTAGTTCTATTTTACCATAAAATCTAATTTATTATCAACTAAATTTACAAAAATAGTTTGACCATTTTTTAATTCGCCTCTAAGTAACATATCAGATAGTTCGTCCTCAATATATCTTTGAATAGCACGTCTTAAAGGTCTTGCTCCATATTTTAAATCTATACCATTTGTTAATAAATATTTTTTAGCATCTTCTGTAATTTCTAAACTAATATTTTTATCAGATAAAGCTTTTGTGGTGTCATTTAATAATAAATCAATAATTTGCATAAGTTCGTTTTCTGTTAAAGAGTCGAATATTAAAATTTCGTCAACTCTGTTTAAAAATTCAGGTCTAAAACTTTCTTTTAGGGAATCTGAAATTTTATTTTTATCAACTGTTTGTTTAGCAAAACCAATTGAATTATTGTTTAAATTTGAACCAGAGTTAGAAGTCATTATTATTATCGTATTTACAAAACTAACTGTGTTGCCTTGGGAATCTGTAAGCTTTCCGTCGTCTAAAACTTGTAAAAGCAAGTTAAATACATCAGGATGTGCTTTTTCAATCTCGTCTAGTAGTATAATTGAATATGGCTTTCTTTTAACTTTTTCGGTTAATTGTCCAGCATCATCATATCCAACATATCCAGGAGGTGAACCAATTAGTTTAGATGTTGAATGACTTTCCATATATTCTGACATATCAAAACGAATTATTGAATCTTCACTACCAAACATCTCTGTTGCTAAGGCTTTTGCAAGTTCGGTTTTACCAACACCAGTGGGTCCTACAAACATAAAAGAAGGTGGACGTTTTGTACTTTGAAGTCCTGCACGATTTCTTCTAATTGTTTTTGCAACAGCAGATACAGCTGCGTTTTGACCTATTATTTTTTTGTGTAAATTTTCTTCCAAATTTAATAATTTTTGAGTTTCTGCTTCTGTAATTTTCTTTACAGGAATTTTTGTGGCATTTTCTACAACCTCTGCAATGTCTGCCACTGTAAGCTCTTGTAATTTTAATTTGGATTCTAATTTTGTTATTTCATTTTGTAAATTACATTCTTTTGTCTTTAAATCAGCTGCTTTTTTATAATCTTCGATAGAATCAGAAGAAACTGCATCTTCTTTTTCTTCTTCAACTTTCTTTAAATCATTTTTCAAAATTTCTAGTTTAGCAAGAGTGGTATTGTTTAAATTTAATCTTGAACAAGCCTCGTCTAAAAGGTCAATTGCTTTGTCTGGTAAAAATCTGTCGTGAATATATTTTTCAGACATTTTTACAGCTTCTGCAATAACATCATTAGAAATTCTTACTTTATGATAATCTTCGTAATATCCTTTAATTCCTTTTATAATTTCTATACTGTCCTCAATATTAGGCTCGTCAATTATTACAGGTTGAAATCTTCTTTCTAATGCACTATCTTTTTCAATATATTTTCTGTATTCTTTTAATGTGGTTGTACCAATTAACTGAACTTCTCCATTAGATAAAGAAGGTTTTAAAATATTTGCAGCATTCATAGAATGTTCAGCATCCCCAGCTCCTATAATATTGTGGATTTCATCAATCACTAATATAATATTTCCACAAGATTTACACTCGTCGATCAATGATTTCATTCTAGATTCAAATTGACCTCTAAATTGAGTTCCCGCGATAATTGCTGTCATATCCAATAAATAAACTTCTTTATTTAAAAGCTTTGCAGGAACTTTTTTCTCTGCAATTTTAATTGCTAAACCTTGGGCAATAGCTGTTTTACCAACACCAGGTTCACCTATTAAACAAGGATTATTTTTAGAACGTCTATTTAAAATTTGAATAATTCTTTGTATTTCACTATCACGGCCAATAACTCTATCTAATTTATTGTTTCTAGCTTGGTTAGTTAAGTTAGTTCCGTAGGTATCTAGAAATTTTCTTTTTTTATCTTTGCTCTTTTTTTCTACTTTTACTTTTTTCTTTCCAGAACTGGTTTCAGCTTCTTCTGGCTCTCCATTATTAAATAGATTAGCAAAAATAGAACCAAGAGAGTTATCGTCCATTCCATCTGATTCCTCACTATTTTCTAGGCTACTTGAAAGGTTTTTAAATACATTTTCAAATTGCTTAGACATATTTTCTAAATCTTTTTCAGATAAATTGGATTGCTTTGCTAGAATTTCCAAAGGATTGATTCCTTTTTCTTGTGCACATTGAAAGCATAAGCCCTCAATTTCTTGCTTGCCATTAACTTCTTTATTAACGAAAATGACAGCAGCATTTTTATTACAATTTGAACATAACATATACACATTTCTCCTTACTTTAACTTAATTATCATACCTTAAAAATCAAAGTAAGTCAAGGTTTTCACGATAAATTTACAATTGTGGAAAAGAAAAAAATAAAATATTTTATAAAAAAGGGGATAAGCCTTCTAAAAACTGAATATATTTGTAGTGGACAAATCAAAACAAACTCGCAAACTCTTATAGCCCTAAGAATATATGAAATGTTACAAAAATTTGACAAGAATAAAAAAAACATATATAATGTGCAAGAACCTAAGAGGAGGTTGAAATATTTATGAAAAAAGATGAAAAAGCATCTATTTCAGCAATTAAGATAATAGCAATAAGTTTAATATTTCTTTTATGCTCAGGAATTGTAGTTACTGCTACAAATGTTAATATTACAAATGTGAAAATTCAATTTTCAAATAATTATGAATTGAATATATTAACAAATAAGACAAAAGTTGAAGATATATTAGAAGATAATCATATTATTATAGCAGACAATGAAATTGTAAAACCGGCATTAAATCAGGAAATTACTTCTGATAAAACAATAAGAATAATAAAATCTTCTGAAATTGAAACAGTAGAGCAAAGTCAAAAAGTTTCTAATTTAGAGGATATTGTAAATAATTATGGCGTAATTACAGAAGAAATAATTACAATTCAAGAAGAAATACCTTTTGAAACAGTAACAAAAGATGTAACTGGAACAGAAAATGGTACAACAAGAGTTTTGCAGGAAGGTAAGAATGGATTAAAAGAAACTACTTACAGAGTTACATATAAAGATGAAAAGGAAATTTCAAGAGAAGAGTTAAGTTGTGTAATATTAGAAGAACCAGTAGATAAAATTGTTCAAATAAACTTTAAACAAACATCAAGAAGTGAAGTGGCAAGAACAAGTAATCCAGTAAGTTCAGCTACAATATCAAATTTACAGGCAAAAGTTGCAGGGGTAACTCCAAAAGTTGTTACATTAAATACTTCTGCATATACAGCTTCAACTTGTGGTAAAAAGCCAACAGATTCTGGATACGGCAAAACTGCATCAGGAGCATATGCAACAGCATGGTATACGGTTGCAGCTGGTAAAGGATATCCAATGGGAACTATAATTTACATACCATATTTTGCAAATAAGCCAAATGGAGGCTGGTTTGTGGTTCAAGATAGAGGCGGAGCTATAAAGAATAACAAATTAGATGTTTATATGGATACTTATAATGAATGTATACAGTTTGGAAGAAGAAATTTAGAGTGCTATGTGTATGTGTTTTAATGCTTTTGGGGACGGAGAAAAAAACATCCGTCCTTTTTTGCGTGTGAATGGGTTGGTGCTTTTTCTCTCGGGCTTAGGAAGGTTGGAGGTAATTTCTTGTGAATGGGGTTCAGTACAGCAATGTCGAATTTTGTCGGAATTTCCTGGAAATTTTTTTGCGAAAAGTATTTACATAAATTTAAAAATGTAGTATTATAATATAAATTGTTTGATAA
>USMK01000028.1 GCA_900555835.1 uncultured Clostridium sp. | reverse complement strand
TTAATTAAGATTTCGTACGGTTACTCCACGGCACATTCGTCATTACATAAATTTTTATATTATTCTCGATTGGGCAACTACTCTATAATTTGAGGGTAAAAAATAAAAGAGCCTCGAAGGCTCTTTTATTTAAGGGTAATTATTTTTTAATTTCTAGGCATAATTATAAAACTAAATATTTCTTATAGGCATTCACTTCCTTTTCTTGATATTTTTGATAAGTATATAATCTTAATTTTATTGTAAACTATTCGATAAACATTCCTCCTTTACAAAGTAAAGTGTTATTTTTTAAAATTCATTCATCTATTACCTCCTCCCTTTGTACAGTCTTATTTTATATAAGTCATATGTTTTTCATGTGAATAAAATTTGAAGTTTATATGTAAAATTTAAATGAAATATGATAAAATGGTAAAAAATTAGGAGGAAAAAGTAATGAAAATTTTGATAAAAAACTGTAAATTAATATCAATGGAGCCTGATAGAGAAAAGTTGGAAAATGATATAGACATTTTAGTAGAAAATGATGCTATAAAGAAAATAGAAAAAAACATTCAAGAAGATGTAGAAAAAATAATAGATGCAAGAGGTAAAATTGTAATGCCTGGTTTTATAAATACTCATTCTCATATACCAATGAGTATATTTAAGGAAAATATTGATGGATATTCACTTCAAGAATGGTTAACACAAAAAATTTGGCCACAAGAGGAGAAACTAACAGATGAGGATATATATAATGCTTCAAAAATGTCTTTTAAAGAAATGATATATACTGGAACTACTACAATAGTAGATATGTATTTTATGCAAGAAAATATAATAAGAGCAGCAAAAGAGATGGGGATTAGAATAGAATTAACTAGAACTTTGATGGATTCTGATGGGACAGGAGAGAAAAAGCTGGAAGAAATTGAGGAGTTAATAAATAAATATTCAAATAAAGAAGATACAATAACAATAAATGTTGGTGCTCATGCTTTATATACTTGTAGTGAGGAATATGTGCAAAAAGCAATAAAATTGGCACAAAAGTATGGATTAAATTTCCAAATGCATTTTTGTGAAAATTCAAAAGAGGTGCAAGATATAAAAAGAGATTTCAATGTGGAAAATCCTGCTGAGGTTTTAGAAAAATATTTAGGAAATACAAATAGCATATTAGCACATTGTGTAAAATTAACAGATAAAGATATAGAAATAATGAAAAAATTAAACATTAGTGTTGCACATTGCCCAGTAAGTAATTTGAAATTAGGATGCGGAGTTGCAAGAATAAATGATATGCAGAAAGCTGGAATAAATATAACACTAGGAACAGACGGACAAGGAAGCGGAAGCAGTTTGGATATGTTTGAAACAATGAAATTTACAGCATTACTTCAAAAAGGAATAAATGAGGAACCAAAACAAATGCCAGCATACGATATTCTAAAAATGGCAACAATAAATGGAGCAAAAGCATTGCGTCAGGAAAATAGAATAGGAAGTATAAAAGAGGGGAAAAAGGCAGATATAATAATACTTAATTTAGAGAATAATCCAATAACAACTCCAATTAATGACGTATTTGCAGATATTGTATATAATGCAAAAGGATATAATGTAGAAACTACAATAATAAATGGTCAAATCTTAATGGAAAATAAAAAATTTAATATTTAAAAGAATAAACCGCCTAAAATTGGCATAACAATTACAAAGCCGATTTTAGGAGGTTTTTTATGGTATTTTTATTTAATAAAGCAAAAATATACTCATATTTAGTAGCTGTAACAACTGTAATTGTGCTATTTGCCGTAGCTGCCAATATAGACGAAAAAGATTTATCTATACAAGCTTCAACAACCAATACAGAAAATAAAATAGATAATAAAATACAAAATACAATAAATTCAATTATTGAATAATTTTTCTTTAACAAGGCAAGATAATAGTAAAATCTGTGTTTATTAAGGGGAAATAAAATGGCTTTTATAGGTGTTATCACTTCAAATAAAAATGAAGAAGTTTTGAAAAAATCAATTGAAAACATTTTAAAAAATTGCAGTGAAAAACATAGCGTAATAATATTAACAGAAGAAAATATACAAAATATGAAAAACATAAAATTCAATAGTATAATTATAAATAAAGAAAATAAAATAGTAGAAAATCAAAAAAACGTATTAAAACAAATACTAAAAAACACAAAATATCTAATAATAAATACAGACATATATAAAAAAATGGAAATAATGCAAAATATAAACATAACAGTAATAACATATGGGTATAATCTAAAAGCAACCGTAACAGCTTCAAGCATCAATGAAGAAAGAATTTTACTATGTATACAAAGAAATATACAAATAAACAGTAAAAGCAACATAGAACCAAAAGAAATTTATGTCGACATTATAGAAAGCGACATATATACTACTATGTGTGCTAACGTTGTAAGGTTTATCTACCAGTAAAAAAAGTGTAAAAAAATGACTTTTTTTAAAAAATATGGCATTTTATGTAGACAAACCGAGCAAAGTATAGTATAATATAGCATAAGGGGATTTGTGTAATCCCAAAAAGGGAAAACAATTAAAGTAAACTACAATAGATAAATATATTAAGGAGGAAGAAAAGTGGATACAAATTACACAGAAAACAACCACATAATACTTGTGGGAAAGGTAACAAGCGATAAAGTATTTAGTCACGAAGTTTACGGAGAAAGATTTTACATATTCAAAATGGAAATACCAAGACTAAGCGGAACATCTGACATAATACCAATTACCGTATCAGAAAGATTACTTACACAAGATTTAAACATTGGTGAAAAAATTGTAGTAAAAGGTCAATTCAGATCATACAACACATATGTAGATAACAAAAATAGACTAATACTAACAGTATTTGCCAAAGACATAATTAGAGAAAGCGATTTTACTGACGAACAAGAAGAATTGGAAAAACAAAATATATCTAATGAAGTAGTTTTAAACGGATATATTTGTAAAACTCCAATTTACAGACAAACACCATTTAAAAGAGAAATAGCAGATTTATTATTAGCTGTTAACAGAGCTTATAACAAATCAGACTATATCCCATGTATCGCATGGGGACGTAACGCAAGATACTGCCAAAACATGGAAGTAGGAACTTGCGTAAAGATAGTAGGTAGAGTTCAATCTAGAATTTATGAAAAGAAACACGAAGATGGATCAGTTGAGGAAAGAGTCGCATATGAAGTATCAATCGGAAGTATGGAAATAGTAGACCAAAATGATGATACCGAAACAAGCGGAATTCCAGAAACAGAAAGCCAAGAGGCTATCTAAATTTTAATTCTTTATTTTATTATTATAATTACTAAGACGTAAAAGAACCAGTGTAACTTTTTTAGCACAGGTTCTTTTTTTAGCACAAAATCAAAAAAATCTGATATAAGCATCTTGAAAAATAATCAAAATCCGGGAGAGTTTATAGAATTCATATATAACAAAAAGCGCAAATCAATTTATAGATTTGCGCTTTTTGTTGAAAAATTGTGGCAGGGGCACTAGGAATCGAACCTAGCTCAGCGGTTTTGGAGACCGTTATACTACCGATGTACTATGCCCCTAAATATTTGCAATTATTATCTTAGCATAAATTAGAAAAATATGCAAGAGTTATTTTGCAAAAAGATGGTGGAGATGAGGGGAGTCGAACCCCTGTCCAGGAATTCTTCCATATAAACTTCTCCGAGTGCAGTTAATTATTTAAAATTTCCTAAATAGAGGATTAATTAACAAAACCTATATTTAGTAGCTTTTTAAAATACCCTTTATTCCTAAAAGCAAGGAATAAATTTGTTTCCCACTAATCGACACCTTAATATAGCCGTGGGCCTCTGTATTAAGATGACGCCGCCTAGGCAGCGTATGCTAATTCTCTATCGTTAGCGTTTATTTTTAATTTTCGCTTTTTTTAGGTGGCCGAAGCGAACATCCACCACTCGCTATTCATACTTCTAAATTACTGTCGAAACCAAATACATCCCCATATATTTGCATAATCTATTATACACAATATTATGCAAAAAGGCAAGCAGAATATTTTTCTAAAATAAATATTTATGAAATATTTATGAAAAATGTTTGCTTTTTTTATTATTGTGGTATAATAAAAAAAGCAAAATTGACAAAAGAAATTTTTAGGAGGTATACAATGAAGAAAAAATATGTTTACTTATTTAGTGAAGGCAACAAAGACATGAGAGAATTGCTTGGAGGAAAAGGTGCTAACTTGGCTGAAATGACTAATCTTGGCTTACCTATACCACAAGGATTTACAGTTACAACAGAAGCTTGCACAAGATATTATACAGATGGAGAAATAATTGCAAAAGATATTGGAGAAGAATTATTTGAAGCTGTTGGAAGACTACAAAATAATACAAAAAAGAGATTAGGAGATGTAGAAAATCCACTACTTGTATCAGTAAGATCAGGAGCTAGAGCTTCTATGCCTGGTATGATGGATACAATATTAAATTTAGGATTGAATGATAATGTTGTACTTTCACTTGCAAAACAAAACGAGAGATTTGCATATGATAGTTACAGAAGATTTATTCAAATGTATAGTGATGTTGTATGCGAAATACCAAAGCCTTTGTTTGAAGAAGAAATTGACAAAATGAAACAAACAAAAGGAGTAAAATTAGATACAGAGTTAACAGCAGATGATTTAAAAGAATTGGTAACAAAATTTAAACAAATATATAGAAATCAAAGACAGGAAGAATTCCCACAAGACCCAAGATATCAACTATTAGAAGCGGTAAAAGCAGTGTTTAGATCTTGGAATAACCCAAGAGCAATAACATATAGAAGATTAAACGACATTCCAAATGACTGGGGAACAGCGGTTAATGTTCAAGAAATGGTTTTTGGAAATATGGGTGAAGACTGTGGAACTGGTGTGGCATTTACAAGAAATCCAGCAACAGGCGAAAATAAATTATTTGGTGAATACCTAATGAATGCACAAGGAGAAGATGTTGTTGCAGGAATTAGAACACCTCAACCAATTGATACATTAAAACAAGTAAATGAAGCTGCTTACAACGATTTTGTTGTATATGCAAACAAACTTGAAAAGTATTTTAAAGATATGCAAGACCTAGAATTTACAATTGAAAAAGGAAAATTATATATTTTACAAACAAGAAATGGAAAAAGAACAGCAGAAGCTGCTATAAGAGTGGCAGTAGAACTTGTAAAAGAAGGTATGATTACTGAAAAAGAAGCTCTTTTAAGAGTAGAACCAAAGCAGTTAGACCAATTATTGCATCCAAACTTTAATATGGAAAAATTACAAGCTGCAATACCAATTACTACTGGATTAGCAGCATCACCAGGAGCAGCAACAGGTAAAATTGTATTTACAGCAGAAGAAGCAGTTGAAAAGCATAAAAATGGAGAAAAAGATTTGATATTAGTAAGACTGGAAACATCACCAGAAGATATAGAAGGAATGAATGTATGTAATGGTGTTCTTACCGTAAGAGGAGGAATAACATCACACGCAGCTGTTGTTGCACGTGGTATGGGAACTTGCTGTGTATCTGGATGCGGAGAATTAATTGTAAATGAAGAAGAAAAATATTTCCAAGACGCAAAAGGAAATAAATATCACGAAGGAGATTATATATCATTAGATGGAAGTACAGGAAATGTATATGGAGAAAAAATAGACACTGTTGATGCAACTGTAACAGGTAACCTGGCAACATTGATGGGATGGGCAGATAGATACAGACAATTAGGAGTAAGAGCAAATGCAGATAACCCAAGAGATGCAAAACAAGCATATGAATTTGGAGCGGAAGGAATAGGACTTTGCAGAACGGAGCATATGTTTTTTGAAGCTGACAGAATAAGAGCTATGAGAGAAATGATAGTTTCAAAAACAACAGAACAAAGAGAAAAAGCATTAGCAAAATTATTACCAATTCAAAGAGGAGATTTTGAAGGACTATACAGAGAAATGAAGGGATATCCAGTAACAATAAGATTACTAGATCCACCATTACACGAATTCTTACCACATGAAGACGAAGAAATAAAAGAAATAGCAGACGAAATGGGAATGACATTTGAAGATTTGAAAAATGTTGTAGAAAGCCTTCATGAATTTAACCCAATGATGGGACACCGTGGATGCAGACTTGATGTAACATACCCAGAAATAGCAAAAATGCAAACAAGAGCAATAATAGAAGCTGCAATAAATGTAAATAGAGAAGGATTAGCAATATCACCTGAAATTATGATACCACTTGTAGGAGAAGTAAAAGAACTTAAATATGTAAAAGATATAATTACAAAAGAGGCAGATGAGATAATAAATAATTCAGATGTAAAAGTAAAATATCATATTGGAACAATGATAGAAATACCAAGAGCATGTTTAACAGCAGATGAAATTGCAAAAGAAGCTGAATTCTTCTCATTTGGTACAAATGACTTAACACAATTAGGATTTGGATTTAGCCGTGATGATGCTGGAAAATTCTTATCAGATTATTATGAAAAAAATATATATGAATTTGACCCATTTGCTAAAATAGACCAAAAGGGAATTGGAAAATTGGTAGAAATGGCAGTTAAATTAGGAAAACAAACAAGACCAGACATAAAACTAGGAATATGTGGAGAACACGGAGGAGAACCAAGTTCAGTAGAGTTCTGCCACAACGTTGGGCTAACATATGTATCTTGCTCACCATACAGAGTGCCAATAGCAAGACTATCAGCTGCCCAAGCTGCAATAAGAAATCCTAGATAAAACTTGATTTTAAATAGAGGTTGCCAAACAAGGTGGGATACGATAAAATTTATTTCATTCGTCATTACATAAATTTTATCGTATCCCACCTTGTTTGGCAGGTATTAAAAATCACCGATAAGGTGATTTTTTTGGCACTCGACATTTTTAGACAATTATTACACAAATATTACATTGTAATTAAGTTTTGGTAACATTACCCAAAAAGGAACAAAAATGGGATATAATAAATATATAAATAATACAGGAGGAATTTATGAAAGTCATATACAACGAAAGTGAATTAAATGTGGAAAAAGGTACGAAAATTATCGATATTTTTGAACAACAAGTAGAAAATTCAAATAGAGATATTATTGGATGCCGATTTAATAATGAAATAAAATCGCTAGATTATGAAATTAAAGAAGATGGCGAAGTAAAGTTAATAGATGGAACAGATAGAGATGGCAAGAGGATTTATACAAGAGGATTAATTTATATAATGTCAAAAGCATTTTCAGAATTGTACAAAGATGCTTTGATAACAGTAAATTATCAATTATCAAATTCAATGTTATGTGAAATAGAAAATATGGAAGTAACAGAAGAAATGATTGCTAAAATAAAAGAAAAAATGCAAGAGATTATTGATAAAGATTTAAAAATACATAAAGTAATGATGACAAAACAAGATGCTAAGATTTTTTATGAAAGAGAAAAAACATTAAAAGGAAGACTTCAATTAGAGATAAAAGATAAGCCAGAAGTAATGCTATATTATTGTGAAAATTATTATAATTATTTTTATGGAGTTATGCCAATATCAACTGGATATATAAAGATTTTTGATATTATAAGATATGGCAGAGGCGTTTTACTAAGATATCCTAGCAGACAAAATCCACATAAATTGGGAGAATTTATTGCAAAGCCAAAGATGTTAAAGGCATTAGACGAATACGAAGATTTGCATAGAGTTTTAAATATCAATACAGTATACAAATTAAATAAACAAGTAAAAGAAGATAAAATAAGAGAAACAATATTAGTAGATGAGGCTTTACATGAAAAGAAGATTGCTAATATTGCTGACGAAATTGCTAGAAGAAAAAACGTAAAAATGGTATTAATTGCTGGTCCTTCTTCTTCTGGAAAAACTACTTTTGCCAAAAGGTTAGGAATTCAGCTAAGAGTAAATGGACTAAAACCATTTACAATATCTGTTGATAATTATTTTGTAGAAAGAGAAAATACTCCAAAGGACGAAAATGGAAACTACAATTTTGAATCCATAGATGCAATTGATTTAGAGCTATTTAACCAAAATTTGCAAGGCCTTATCAGAGGAGAGGAAGTTGAACTTCCTACATTTGATTTCTTACAGGGTAGAAAGATATTTAATGGTAAGAAAAAGAAATTGGCAAATGACGAAATTCTTGTTATAGAAGGAATTCATTGCCTAAATGATAAGCTAACAAGCTATATACCAAAAGATGTGAAATTTAAAGTGTACATAAGCGCACTAACTGTGCTAAATATTGATTATTACAATAGAATTTCTACAACAGACACAAGATTAATAAGAAGAATCGTAAGAGATTACAATTATAGAGGATATTCAGCTCTACATACTCTTAGAATGTGGGAGTCTGTAATAAAAGGAGAAAATTTAAACATATATCCATATCAAGAAACAGCAGATGCAATGTTTAATACATCACTTGTATACGAACTTGGAGTATTAAAAGATTATGCAATGCCATTGCTTGCTGAAATTGATAACACTTATCCAGAATATTCAGAAGCTAAAAGATTACATAGAATGCTTAGCTATTTTGAATCAATACCGGCAAAAGATATTCCAAATCAATCACTAATTAGAGAATTTATTGGTGGAAGCATATTTGAAGAATAGGAGAAAAATAAGATGGGAAGATTATTTACAGAAATAGACGAGAGCTTTGTGTGCACAAACTGTGGAAAACGTGTCGAAAAATTAGGCTATTCTTGCAGAAATCATTGTCCATTTTGCCTTCATTCAAAACATGTTGATGTAAACCCAGGTGATAGAGCAGAAGAATGCCATGGAGACCTAGAACCAATAGGACTTGAAATTGATAGCAAAAAAGGATATATAATTATTTTTAAGTGCAAAAAATGTGGAGCAATAAGAAAAAATAAGGCTGCAAAAGACGATAATATGGATTTAATAATAAAACTTAGCGCAAATCACTAATAATTTAAAATATTTTGATTTTAGATATTAACATTTTAAATTTTTTATGATATATTTAAGAAAAAATGGAGGCGATTTTTATGAATGAATTTATAAAGAAATATAGTAGGGATTCTTTATTAGTATCTGTTGTACTTATTCTATTAGGGTTATTTTTAATATTTAAACCAGCGCTTTCAATAAATGTAGTTATGGTTGCATTGGGTTTGATATTAGCATTTTATGGAGTAATACAAACAGTATCTTATTTTTCAAACAGTAGACAAATTGAATTTTTCAATTTTCAATTAGTAATAGGCTTAGTAAGTTTACTTGCAGGACTTGTATGCATTTTTAACCCAAGCTTTATAAACAGCATATTACCTCTTGCCATTGGAGTTTGGATTGTTTTAAAAAGTATAACAACTGTTCAATTAGCTTTTAACATAAAAAATACAGGAACAGACAACAGCTGGCTTGCAATGCTAACATTAGCAATTGTAACATTTATACTAGGAATTATAGTAGTAATGAATCCATTTGAAGCAGCGGCAGCAGCTGTATCAATCTGTGGAGCAATGCTTGTGATTTCAGAATTAATAAATGTATTTGAAACTGTATATATGATGAAAATGGTAAAATAAATAAAAGTATGACCGGAGATATGATTGTGGACGGAGAAAAAACATTTTGCTGAAATGTTTTTTCTCCGTCCACAATTGTATCTCTTTCTTTTTTTCAAACTGACCACTCAGACTAATGGAAATTTAAGGGGAAATGGTGTATAAATATAGGAGAAAACAAAGGGAGGTTTTGTATGAAAGTTGGATATTTGTTTCCAGGGCAAGGTGCTCAAAGTGTAGGAATGTGTAAAGATTTGTATGAAAAATATGAAGAAGTTAGAGATGTATATAAAAGAGCTGGTGAAATTTTGAATATAGATATTGCAAAGTTAACTTTTGATGCAAGCGAAGAAGAACTTTGTGAAACGAAAAATACACAAATTGCTATTCTTGTTATGAGTTTGGCAATATTGGAAGTTTTGAAAAAATATGATATAAAAGTAGAAATGACTGCTGGTTTAAGTTTGGGAGAGTATACTGCTTTGATATTTGCTAAAATGTTGGAATTTGAGGATGGAATTAAGCTTGTAAGAAAAAGAGGAGAGTTAATGCAAAGTATGGTTCCAAAAGGAAATTGGTCAATGGCTGCTATTATTGGACTTGAAGATAGTGAGGTTGAGAAAGCCTGTAAACAGGCTAATAACTTTGGCTTTGTGGTTCCTGCAAATTATAATTGCCCTAAACAAGTTGTGATTTCTGGAGAAAAAAATGCTGTACTTGAAGCAATGAGAATATGCAAGGAAAGAGGAGCAAAACTTGCAAGAGAGTTAAAAACAGGAGGACCATTTCATACAGAAAAGTTGCAATCAGCATCAAATGCGTTATATAATGAATTGGACAAAGTTGAGATAAAAAACATTGGAGATGTTCCAGTTGTGAAAAATATTGATGGAAAAATATATGATGAAAATGACGATATAAACAAAATATTAAGCAAACACATAACAAATCCAGTAAGATTTAAAGAAGATATTCAAACAATGCTAGATAATGGAATAGATACTTTTATAGAAATTGGCCCTGGAAAAGTATTGTCTGGTTTTGTGAAAAAGATAAATTCAAATGTAAAAATATTAAACATAAATAATGTAGAAACATTAGATAAAACCTTAGAAGAATTAGTAAAATAGGAGGAAATTATGAAAGAAAACAAAGTTGCATTAGTAACAGGAGGAACAACCGGAATAGGAAAAGCAATAGCACAAGAACTTGCTAAATCTGGATTTAATATAGCAATAAATTACAGGACTGAAACAGAAGAAATGCAAGAGTTGAAAAAAGAAATAGAAGCAAATAATGTAAAATGCTTATTTGTAAAAGCAGATATATCTAAATTTGAAGAAACAGAAAAAATGGCAAAAGAAATTATCGAAAATTTTGAAAAAATAGATGTACTTGTAAACAATGCCGGAGTAACAAAAGATGGATTGATTATGCGAATGAAAGAAGATGCTTTTAAACAAGTTATTGATATAAATTTAGTTGGAACATTTAATGTTACAAGAAATATTGTTCCATATATGGTAAAACAAAGAAGTGGAAAAATAATAAATATTGCATCTGTTGTTGGAATTGTAGGGAATGCAGGACAAAGTAATTATTCAGCATCAAAAGCTGGAATTATAGGATTTACAAAAAGCTTGGCAAAAGAGCTTTCTTCTAGAAATATATTAGTAAATGCAGTAGCACCAGGATTTATAGAAACAAAAATGACAGATATATTAAATGAAACAGTAAAGGAAAGTATATTAAGCCAAATTCCACTTGGAAGAATGGGAACTCCAAGTGAAGTTGCAAATGTAGTTAAATTTTTATCAGAGGAAGATAGCTCATATATAACAGGTCAAGTAATAAATATTGACGGTGGAATGGTTATGTAATAAAATAAGGAAAGGAAGACTAAAAAAGTGGAACGTAGAATTGTAGTAACAGGAATAGGAGCAATAACTCCAATAGGAAATAATGTAGAGGAATTTTGGAAAGGAATAAAAGAAGGAGTTTGTGGGATAGACGAAATTACTTTATTTGATACAACAGATTATAAAGTAAAATTAGCGGGAGAATTAAAAAATTATAACCCAGAAGAATATTTTGAAAAAAAAGAAACCAGAAGATTAGATAGATATGCTCAAATTGCAATAGTTGCAACAAGAGAAGCTATGAAAGATAGCCAGCTAAATATGGAAAAAGAGGATAAAACAAGAGTTGGAGTTATTGTAAGTTCTGGAATTGGAGGACTTACAACAATTGAACAACAAAAAGAAGTGTTAATTAACAAAGGACCAGATAGAGTAACTCCATTTTTTATTCCACTTTCTATAAACAATATGGCCGCAGGAAATATTTCGATAGAAATTGGAGCAAAGGGAGAAAGTTTTGCTATATCAACAGCATGTGCAAGTGCAACACATTCAATTGGCGAATGTTACAGATTGATAAAACACGGTTACCAAGATATAATGTTAGCAGGAGGTACTGAATCCTCTATAACTCCACTTGGAATATCTGGATTTACAAATATGAAAGCATTAAGTATTTCAAATGACAAAACGAGAGCAAGCATACCTTTTGATAAAGAAAGAAATGGATTTGTAATGGGCGAAGGAGCAGGAATTTTGGTTCTTGAAGAATTAGAACATGCTAAAAAAAGAGGAGCAAAAATATATGCTGAAATTTGTGGATATGGAAGTACATCAGATGCTTACCATATTACATCACCAGCTCCAAATGGAGAAGGTGGAGCAAGAGCAATGCTTAATGCATTAAAAGATGCCAATATTGAGCCAGAAAAAATAGATTATATAAATGCACATGGAACATCAACACCAATAAATGATAAATATGAAACAATGGCTGTAAAAACTGCATTTGGAGAGCATAGCAAAAATATTGCAATGTCTTCAATAAAAGGTGCAACAGGTCATTTACTTGGAGCAGCAGGTGCAGTAGAAGCAATTGCTTGCATTAAGGCTATGGAAGATAATTTCCTTCCACCAACAATTGGCTATAAAGTAAAAGATGAAGAATGCGATTTAGATATAGTGCCAAATAAGGGTAGAAAAAAAGAAATAAATTATGCAATGAGCAATTCACTTGGATTTGGAGGACATAATAGTAGTATAATATTTAAAAAATATAGTATGTAAAGGAGCGAAAAAATGGATTATAAAGATATAAAAAAATTAATGGATGATATGGGAGAATCTAAATTACACGAAATTGAAATAGAATTCCCAGATGGAACTAAAATTAAAATAAAAAAAGACAAAGAAGAAAAATTAACAAAAGAAGCAAATATAAATATGCCAATAGTAATGCCATCAACATTGCCAGCAACAAAGGAAAAAGGAGAATTAAAATCAGTTGAGGAATATAAATGCGTAAAAGCGCCAATGGTTGGAACATTCTATTCAAAGCCAAATCCAGATGCAAAGGCATATGTGGAAGTTGGAAGTAAAGTAAAAAAGGGAGACAAACTTTGCATTATAGAAGCAATGAAGTTAATGAATGAAATAGAAAGCGATTACAATGGAGAAATTGTAGAAATATTAGTAAATGATGCAGAACCCGTAGAGTATGGCAAAGTATTATTTAAAATAAAGGAGAGCAAATGTTAAACAAAGAAGAAATAAAGAAAATAATTCCACAAAGAGAGCCATTTTTAATGATTGACGAAGTAGAAGATTTTGTTCCAGGAGAAAGTTGCGTAGCTTATAAAAATGTAAGCATAGAGGAGGAATATTTCAAAGGACATTTTCCAGGAAATCCAATAATGCCAGGTGTTTTAATAATAGAAAGCTTAGCTCAAACAGGAGCAGTGGCAATACTTTCGGAAGAAACGAATAAGGGAAAAAATGCACTATTTGGAGGAGTGGATAAATTAAGGTTTAAGAAAACTGTATTGCCAGGAGATAGATTAAAATTAGAAGTAAAAATAATCAAAAGAAAAGGCCCAATTGGAGTAGGAGAAGCAATAGCAACAGTTGATGGAAAAATAGCAGTAAAAGGAGAACTTACTTTTGCAATAGTATAAAAGGAGAGAAAAAATGTTAAAAAAAGTATTAGTAGCAAATAGGGGAGAAATTGCAGTAAGAATAATAAGGGCTTGTAGAGAAATGGGAATAAGAACAGTTGCAATATATTCAGAAGCAGACGAAAAAGCTATGCACACAAAACTTGCAGACGAAGCAATTTGCATAGGTCCTGCCAATTCCTCTAAAAGTTATTTGAATATAAAAAACATTATAGAAGCGGCTTGCATAACTCATGCAGACAGTATACACCCAGGATTTGGATTTCTTTCAGAGAACTCGAAATTTGCTAAAATTTGTGAGGAAAGTGGAATAAAATTTATTGGACCAAGTTCAGAAGTAATTGATTTAATGGGAAATAAATCAAATGCAAAAAAGCTAATGAAATCAGCAGGAGTGCCAGTAATTCCTGGTTCAGATGGAGCTTTAAAAAATTTGGAAGAAGCAAAAAAAATCGCAGGTAAAATAGGCTATCCAATAATGCTAAAAGCCTCAAATGGAGGAGGAGGAAAGGGCATTAGGCTTGTTCAAAACGAAAAAGAACTAGAAGATGCATATGGAATTGTAAAACAAGAAGCAAAAGTTTCATTTGGAGAAGACGAGCTATATATGGAAAAATTTATAGCAAATCCAAGACATATAGAAATTCAAATTTTGGCAGACGAATGTGGAAACAGTGTATATTTAGGAGAAAGAGACTGCACAATGCAAAGAAGAAATCAAAAAGTGCTAGAAGAAAGCCCATCTGCAATTGTTGATAATAAACTAAGAGAAAAAATGGGAGAGGCTGCGCTAAAAGCTGTAAAAGCTGCTAAATATACAAATGCTGGAACTGTTGAATTTTTAGTTGACAAAGATAAGAATTTTTATTTTATGGAAATGAATACAAGAATACAAGTAGAACATCCTGTTACAGAATGGGTAACCGGAATTGATATAGTAAAGGAGCAAATAAAAATAGCATCAGGAGAAAACCTAAACATTTCTCAAAAGGATATACAAATAAAAGGACACAGTATTGAATGCAGAATAAATGCAGAAAATCCAGAAAAGAAATTTATGCCTTGCCCAGGAGAAATAAAAGGACTACTATTACCAGGTGGAAATGGTGTAAGAGTAGATACAGCAGTATACAATGGCTATACAATACCACCATATTATGACTCTATGATAGCCAAAATAATTGTATATGCAGAAAATAGAGAAGAAGCAATAGCTAAAATGAAAAGAGCCTTAGAAGAATGTGTTATAGATGGAATAGACACAAATATAGATTTTTTGTTAAAAATAATAAATTGCAACGAATTTAAAGAAGGAAATTATGATACATCATTTATAGGAGAAAAATTAAAATATTAGGAGATAAAAGTGATTGTAGATAAAATTAAAAAAAGTAATTTGCCAGAAGAAACATTTAAAACAGATAAGCCAGATATTCCAATAGGCAAATGGGTAAAATGCAATAAATGCAAAGAAATATTATATAAAGAAGACCTGCATAATAATATGAGTATATGTCCTAATTGCGGAAATCATTTTAGATTATCAAGTAGAAGAAGATTAGTACAAATTGTTGATGCCGACACTTTTGAGGAATTTAAACTTGATATAAAACAGCCTAATCCACTAAAAATGGAAGATTATGAAAAGAAATTAAAAGCATTGCAAGAAAAAACTGGGCTAGAAGAAGCTGTAATTTGTGGCACACGGAAAAATAGGAGGAGAAAAAGCTGTAATATGCATAATGGATGCGAATTTCCTTATGGGAAGTATGGGATATGTTGTTGGAGAAAAAATAACATATTCAATAGAACAAGCAATTAAAGATAGATTACCACTAATCATTTTTTCAGTATCAGGTGGAGCAAGAATGCAAGAAGGAATAATATCACTTATGCAAATGGCAAAAACTGCAAGTGCAATAAAAAAACTAGATCAAGCAGGTTTACTATATATTTCTGTACTAACAGACCCAACATATGGAGGAGTAACAGCTAGTTTTGCAAGTTTAGCAGATATAATAATTGCTGAACCAGATGCAATGATAGGATTTGCAGGTCCAAGAGTAATAAAAGATACAATAAAACAAGAATTGCCACAAGGCTTTCAAACCGCAGAATTCCAATTAGAACACGGGTTTGTAGATAAAATTGTTAATCGTAGAGACTTAAAAGCAACGTTAAATCAATTATTAGTAATGCATAAAGGAGGCAATAAATAAATGAAAAACGAAGAAACAAATCTAGCTTGGGAGAAGGTAAAGCTAGCTAGAATGCCATCTAGACCAACTGCGTTAGAATACATTGATAATATATTTGATGAATTTGTAGAATTTAGTGGAGATAGAAGTTTCAAAGACGATAAATCCATTGTTGGAGGAATTGGGCTAATTGGAAAGCAGGCATTTACTATAATTGCAGAACAAAAAGGTAGAAATACCAAAGAAAATTTAGAAAGAAACTTCGGAATGCCAAATCCCGAAGCATATAGAAAATCGCTAAGATTAATGAAACAGGCTGAAAAATTTAACAGACCTATTATAACATTTATAGATACAAAAGGAGCATATCCAGGTATAGGAGCAGAGGAAAGAGGTCAAGGAGAGGCCATTGCCAGAAATATAATGGAGATGTCTGCTTTAAAAGTACCAATATTAGTATTTGTAATAGGAGAAGGATCAAGTGGAGGAGCATTAGCAATAGGAGTTGGGGATAGAATAATAATGCTTGAAAATTCCATATATTCAATACTTTCACCAGAAGGATATGCTAGTATTTTGTGGAAAGATGGAAGCAAAAGCAAGGAAGCAGCAGAAATAATGAAACTAACTTCACAAGATTTATATGAACTTGGTGTAATAGACAAAATTCTAAAAGAACCCAAAGGTGGAGCATCAGAAAATATGCATTTGGTGTCTCAGAAAATAAAAGAAGAAATACAAAAATTTGTAAATGATTATAAAGATGTTTCAAAAGAAGAATTGATAGATGCAAGATACAGTAAATTTAGAAATATGTAGGAGGAGAAAATGAATTTAGAAAATAAAACGATTTTAATAATGGGAATAAGAAATAAATGGAGCATTGCATGGGGAGCAGCAAAATCTGCTTACGAAAATGGTGCAAAAAACATTATTTTTACTTATAACGAACCAGATGGAAAAGAAAAGGTAAATGAATTAATATCAGAAATTCCAGGAGCAAAGGCATATCAATGTGACGCATCAAGTGATGAATCTATACAAAAAGCATTAGAAAGTATCAAAGAGGATTATGGCAAAGTAGATTGCATTTTACACAGTATAGCACATGCATTTACAAATGATTTAAGAGACGATTTCATATTAACATCAAGAGAAGGATTTGCCCATGCAAATGACATTAGTGCATATTCTTTTGTAGCAATTGCAAGAATTGCAAATGAAATAGAATTGCTAAACGAAAATTCAAGTTTAGTTACATTAACATATTATGGCTCTACAAAAGTTTTGCCAGGATACAATGTGATGGGGGTTGCTAAATCCGCATTAGAAACAAGTGTTAGATATTTGGCATATAATTTAGGAGAAAAAGGAATAAGAGTAAATGCAGTTTCAGCAGGACCAATAAAAACACTTTCTGCAAAGGGAATAAAAGATTTTAGCTCAATATTAGGTGTGGTAGAAGAAAAAGCACCACTAAAAAGAAATGTAAGCAAAGAAGAAGTAGGAAATGTAGTTTCATTTTTATTTAGCGATATGGCCTCAAGTGTTACAGGTCAAGTGATTTACGCAGATTGTGGATATTCAGTAATGGGAATGTAACCAAAAAACAAAACAAGCATATTATATTATATAACCATTCTCGATAGGAGGTGGATATAATATGGACCCACAAATCAATATAACATGTTGCAATCACAAAAGAAGAAATAATAATTGTTGCAGATTTATAGTATTAGCTATTTTAATTGCATTATTTACTTTAACACTAGGTTTAATAATCGGTGCATCAGTTGCTGAAACTATATTAGAAGCCCTAGCTGCAATAATTATACTTGCAATAGTATTGTTTATTCTTATTGTGATAAAAATTATAATGTTACTATGCGAAGGAAGACGTTGCTCATAATATAAAATAACCAAAAGCATTCAGGTATGAAAGTATCTGGATGCTTTTTTGTTGCTTTTGGGCATAAAAATTGGCTGAATTTTATAAAAAAAGAATTGACTAAAAGGTTGAATAAGTAACTGATGCTTGACATATAGTTGAATAGTGGTGTATAATTAATTATGGTTACATAATTAATATTATTGCATAAGGAGGAAACTTTTATGGACCAAGAAAGAATTATTACATTGAAAGAAATTAACGAAAAGGTTGAGTCTTGTGATATTATTGGAATAAATCCAGGAAACAACTATATTCAATGTATTGCAATGGAAGTGACTGAAGCTGAAAGACAGTTTTTAGTTAAGGAACTAAACTGTTTTGAACAACCTTTTAAAGATGGATTAAAGGTTCGGTTTTATTTGCCAGTGAATGTTAAAATTGTTGGCACTGTGAAAAATTAAGTTTCCTAAGGAGGGAGTAGAGAATTCTACTCTTTCTTTTTTTGACGATTTTTGGGGAAAGTGGTATAATATAAATATACTATTTTTATTTTTAGGCAAGGAGGAATATTATTATGAAAAAAGTTAATAGGAAAGACGACGAGATTGTTATTCGGTTGAGCATGTTGAAAAAGGCTATTACTTGTTTTGCTGGTGTTAGTCATTATAAGTATGAGATTTTTACTTATAAAAAGGGCTTCAATCATAAGCAAAAGGAGTTGCTGGAAAAGATTGGCTTTAAGAAGGCTGAACAGTATGACAGTAAGGTGTATATGAAGTGGTATATGCCTCGAAATCTCTTTTTTATTAATGATCTTGATGTGATTGAGGATTGCTAATATTCCGAGTTGGGAGAACTGGCTAAGATTAGCTGGTTCTTTCTTTTTTGTGCGTGAATTTTGGGGCCGTTGAAAAAGGAGTAATAATATAAAATTTATTTCATTCCTCGGCTTGCTGCGTAACCTACGAAATCTTAATTAAATCTTACGAGCCTCTCCGAAGCCTTCGCTCCCTCATAATCTTTAATTAA
>USMK01000027.1 GCA_900555835.1 uncultured Clostridium sp. | reverse complement strand
TACTCAAATATTGTTGTATCAAAGATACACATTCCCCTTTATATTTATTATTTGGTTCTGGATTAGCCACACTTTTTTGAGCTAATGCCCAATCTCCAAACTCTGCCAAATTCATAATTATTCCTCCTTTTTCTTATATTTATATGTCGATATTCCTAAAATTGTGCCCAAAAAAGTATTAGAAGCTGTTGCAATCGTTAAAATTACATCTGTGTATGGTATGTCACAAGTATTCCCTATTACTCCATATAAAGTAATTAATGCAGGAAAAAATATCATGGTTATCCATTTCAAAACGTTATATACTTTATCTGACATAATTATCTCACCTCGTATCATATGTTTATCTGTTTTATTTAAGATATATTTCATAAACATATTTTTCTACTATAATATATGCTCATATTTCCAATTACGTGTAATAAGCATTCTATCAAGTTAATGCATAAAATTGCATTATAAAAAGCTCCTTAACCAGCTTTTTAGCTGATTACAGAGCTTTAATAAATGGAGCGAATAAAAAACAGGTTACGAACTAAGTTCTCTTTCTGCATACGATTATATAATATTTATTAAGAATAATCAATATTTCAATTCAAATATGCAGGAGAACCATAAGAAAATGATTCGCTGAACAAATAATTTATAATAAAATTAGGAAATCTTCTTTTTACACATTCAACATATATTTTTATTATGCTTACTATTGCGTCATTTTTACCACTTAAAATTACATTCCAATTATCTTGATGATATCTTACTTGTTCACTTAAAATAAAGAAATTAATATAGTCAATTAATATTTGTGGTAATAATACATTTTTCTTTTTCTTATCATTATAAACAGTTATTGGAAAAACAAAATATCTTCCCCCAACAACGGCATTATAATTATAAAAATACTTAAAATTTGAAGAAGAAAAATTATTGTTTGAAATATACTGCGTAAACGTTGTACTACCATGCATAGAGCTTTTTACAAATTTCTTACACAATTTAGGAATTTTGTTTTCCAATTTATTTGAATCAATGGAGTAAATTCCAAATGAAGTCTTACAATTTTCTTCTTTTAGTTCGCTATAACAATTAATACTATTAGAGTCAAAAATTTCTAATTTGTCTATTAAACTTTTTAACTCCGGTACTGAAGAAATAGTATCTTTAAATTTTATACTGTCTTGTTTATCAAATGTTATATCAAAAAGTTTTGCAAGTTCCAAAAACACGCCATTGTTAATATTTGCATATTCATTTAATAAATTCCAATTAGTTTTTTTACTTTTTTGTTTTTCTTGTTTTTCATTTCTTGGCCTAGTTGTAAGTCCATGGTATTTAATATTATCTAGATATAATTCATTTTGTGAGTTGGCAATTATCAGTGCTTTTGAAAAAGAAAGCATACCATAATACAATAATAATGGAGAAATAGATATATCAGCATTTTCGGCATTTTTAAAGAATTCTATTCCTTGTTTAATACAAAAAGCAATTTCTTTCGCTTGTTTTTTCTTAATTGATGATGTCTTTTTTGAATTAATTTTTCTTTTTGATTTTATTTTACCACATAATAATTTTTCACAATTTTTTGGATATGATAACATTTCTAAGTGTTGAAAGATATCTTTTTTGGGGTTTTCTGACCAAGTATGCATTTTAAAACTCCTTTCATCTATATATTGCTATTGGTATTACAATAAATGCAGGCCCTTTTATAGAATCTCTTAATTCTTTTGGATTAGATAAGTTTTTGGACATTTTTCTTTTTTGTTCTCTATTTAAATTTAAATTTTTAAATTCATCAAATATTTCATCCAGCTCAATACTTTTTCCAGATTCAATTTTTCTTTGTACCTTACAAAGAAGATAGCATTCTGATTTTATGTTTTCTACATCTGTTTTTAACAAATTGCTATCTAATTTTGCTACAATCGGATACTTCTTATCTTCAAAGTTAAAAACACAAGATATTGTTGAGTCATTATTCAAATTAGAAATTGATTCAAAACCTGATAGAGCTTCTTTAGTCTTATCATCAAGCATATTTTCATTCATATAAGGTTGAAAAGCATTTATCATATTATTTAAACTTTTTGCCATATTTGATACTTCTCGCATTTTTGAAAATCTTGGTGTTACTAGTAATTCCAAAAAATCATCTCTTCTTATGTCGTTCCATAATTGTTCAGTTAAATTTTCATAGTATTTTAATTCATCATTTTCCTCTAGATATTTAATAATTTTATCTAATTTGCTTGCATCAGTTATTTTGACATTTTTGGTTGATGAGAAGGCGTTTTGCTTTCCCAATTTACCTTCAGAGTTAAATTTTGCAAAACCAATTCCAGCACTAGCACTTTTATCTTTTGTTGAACTGTCTATAATTGTTTCCTCTTCATATGTGTATCCATCTATTTGTGACACATAATCATCGATTATATTGTTATCTATATATAAAATATTTCTTAATGCCATAATTTACCTCCTAAAAAAATCTTTTAATAAAATCCAATTCTCATTTTCCATATCTTCTGTGTATTCGGTGTTGCAAAGATATAATGAATCATTTTTATCATAATCTCTTACAAATCCCCAATTGACATTATACTTGTTAGCATATTGCTTTAATGCTTCAAACTTATTTTCAACTTTAATATCAATATTTTTTGATTCACCGTCAGCATTTTCGCCACCTTTGGTTTCAATAATCCAGATTTTATTATCTTTATCACAAACAATAAAGTCAGGGTAGAAGTGCCATTTATGATTTACTGCATCAATATATACTATTGAAAAATAATCACTAGAGGATTCACCATTTTTATAGAACCATTTAATATTTTCATTGTTTTCACAAAAAAACTCAAACATTCTTTCACTTTTAGATTTTATTGTACTATTTGGATAATTCATATAAATTGATTTTTCATAAATTGTTGTATCTTTCATTTTAGGATCATATTTAATATAATCCATTTCTGGTGCTTTCCAGTCAACAATTTTTAATTCGTCTAATTTCATTTTTATTTGTCTTGCTTTTTGTGAAACTGCTTCTTGAAAGTCATGTTTTATCACATCTTCATTATTTATAACAAAAGCATAAAATTCTAGTAATGATAAATCAACAAATTTTTTCGTAAATAGTTTGCCTTTAAATAACATTCTTTCAAGCATTAATCTTGTCCTATCATATCGCATACCAATTTTAGATGATATAACATTAATTGAATGTCTTAATTCAAATCCATTTTTGTTTGTACTTACTTCTGATTGAACCTTTATTCTTAATTTCCTCGAAAGTAGGAATTTGAGTTTCTAATTCCTTGTCAACACGCTCTTCGTGTTCCTCCCAAATAAGCCCGTATTTTTTCTTAGTCAATTCATTTTCAATCATAGATAAATTTGTTAGCATTTTTTCGTCACTAATATTCTTTTTTATTTCGCTAATTGTAGTTAGCATTTTATCTCTTCTAATTTTAGAAAGGTTAGTTGTCTCCATTATTTTCCTCCTTTGATTTTATTTCTACAACATCATTTAAAGTGCATTTTAAAACATCACATATTTTAACTAATGTCTCCAAGGGGACTGATTCATTTCGTCCCATTTTTGCCATGGCATTTGTACTTATTTTTGCTTGTTTGCATAGCTCTGTTTTATTAATATTTTTATCAATCATTAACTTCCATAATTTATTATAATCTAATATCATTTTTACCCTCTATTCATAATTTTTGTTACGCATTTATTGTATCATTTTATCTTTCATATATCAAGTAATCCTTGAAAAGTTCAAGACAACTTTTTTAGATTTATTAGATAAAAAATTTCTTATAGAGGGTTTGGGATTTTCCCATATACGAATTTGTACGGGAGTACAAATTCAGTGCTGGCTAGACATATATTTTATTCCCATATTCAAGAAAAATAAAAAGAGGATTAAATTATTTTGATAATTTTTTCCTCTTTTTTAAAGATTATTTATATAAAAACATATTCATTTAAGACAATTTCTTCTGCTGTATTTTTATAGTTCTTCATTAATTTTGTCCATTCCAATGGATTTAATTCTTTGCTTTTTTCAGACAGTCTTTCATCATTCTTAATATAATTTTCCATTAGTTCTTTATAATAATTTTCACAAGAATCACTGACTAAAAGAAGATGATGAGTTAATTTATTCGTCATCAATAATGTCTCATAAAGTGCTTGCTTGTTTTGTGCAATAAAGTGTAATCTTAATATTCTATATCTTCCAAGCCTTCCATAATTTTCGCCTTTTTCTAAATATAAATCTGGTAATAAATAATCTCCTTTTTTTGTATAAGTAACTTTCATTTTTATCCTTCCTTTCTTTTTTTAATAGTATTAATTAGTTCATTTTTAGGTACTAATATTAAAATATCTTTAATAACATTTTTTTCAGTATATGGTCAACTGATAATGCCATCTATATATAAATGTTCTTGTGATTTAGTAATAAATTCTTCTAAAAATTTATTAGAATATTCTTTGTGTTTCATTTTCTTAATTGATAAAATATCATAATTCGATTCCATATTTTTTAACTGAATTTCGTCAATTTCTTTATGAAATTTAATTCCAATATTATTGTCATTCATAATAGTATTAAGATATTTTAAGTATTCTTTAATGCTTTTAGTTATAAATTCATCTGTGAATTTTATATCCTTAATTTCAATATTATAGTTTTTATCACTTTTAATTTCTATCATAGATATAAGTCTATGAATCATATCTCTTTTAGCTTCTCTTGATAACAAATCATAAAGAAAAGCAAATCCAATATTTTTAATATTAGTAAAAAATAAAGTGTTATTTTTCTCAGTACAATCTAATTTTTTTACAAGTTCTATTGTATATTCTTTAGAATTATTATCTGGATCAAGTCTTACTTTCTTTTGATTTAGTTTATTAATTTCCTTTTTGATAACATCATTTTTATGATTAATTGTTTCGACATCTAAATTAGAACTTAAATATAAATCTACTAATCTTTTTTCCTGTAATTTTAATTTGTCGATTGCTTTTTCTATATCTTTTACATCATCACTTTTGGCAGAATTACAAGTTATAATTTCATTATCCATAGAAAGCATAAATAGTGTTAATTCTTCTAATACTTGTTTTAATTTTGTTTCTATTTTTTCAGTATTATAATGAAGTCCAAATCCACTACAATTATGATTTTTACATCTTAAATGGTAATAAACTTTTTGCTTTCCGTTAGGATATTTAAAAGATTCTGATGATGACATTATCTCACCACAAATAGGGCATTTTACTAAACCAGAAAACAAATGAATATATTCTCCATAGTTAGGATGTTTGTTTTTCACTAAAACATTTCTAGTAGCATTCCATGTTACTTCATCAATAATTGGTTCACAATAATTTTCAACTCTTAAAATATCTTGTGGCTTTCTTTTATATTTCCCGTATTCAAAAACTCCAATATAAATAGAATTAGAAAGTATTTTATAAACTCTATCAGATTTCCATTTTCCTTGTTTTAGATATGCATTATTATCTTTCATAATAGTAGCAATACCTCTTGTAGAATTGCCTTGTTTGCATAATTCAAATATTTCTTTTACAGCTTCTGCTTCAATAGGTTCTACTTCTAAATGACCAGTTTCCTTATTTCTAATATAGCCATAAGGTGCTTTGCTAGGATGAATACGTTCTAATGCCATTTCTTCCATAGCACGTTTAGTTCTTGCACCAATTTCTTTTCGTTCTCGTTGACCAAAGACTAAATTCATACCAAATATCATTTCGCCATTGGCAGTAGATACATCATAAGGTTCAAGTATTAGTTCAATCTTAACATCATGTTCTTCACAATAATTAAGTAGCCAAAAGCCATCATAATTATTACGAGTAAGTCTATCAACTTTAATTGCAACTAACTTATCAATTTTTTTAGATTTAATATCTTTTAGTAATCTTTGCATTTCGGACCTCATTAAATCTTTTCCAGAATGTCCAGCATCATTATAAACATCAACAATATCATATTCATTCTTTTCACAATATTCTTTAATCATTCTAAGTTGTGAATCAATAGAATAACCATAATCTCTTTGGTCATCAGTAGATACTCTTACATAAACACCACATCTCATAGTTTTCCTCCTTTCATTAAATTTCGAGAAATATTAAAATACTTCTCATATGTTTCCTCACAAATAATCAAAATGTATAGTCTAAAATTAAAATTTTTTCAAAAATTGTGCAATTTCTTTAAAATTATACTTTTGATTATGTTCTTTAATATAAAAAGGCTTATTTGATATTTCATTAACTTTGTATTCAAGTATTGTAAGAGTAGTAGGATATGTAATCTGGTATTCAGTAGGTATTACTACTTGTAGGTTAGTGTGTAAAATAGTTTTAATTTGTCCTAATTTAATCTTATATTTAGATTCTTTTAAGATGCCGGTTCTTTATTAGGTTTTAGATTTTCAATTACTTTAAATTCAAGCATGAAAAAAGTCCTCCTTTCTAGAAAGAGAACTTTTGAAGTTTTATATAAAATAAAAACTTACGAACTTTTAAGTCCGTAAGTTGATTTCAAATGGAGCCCAGAGCCGGAATCGAACCGGCGACCTTTGCCTTACCATGGCACTGCTCTACCTACTGAGCTACGAGGGCATATGTAATGGGACATTTTATGGCTTGTCCCACTTTTATTTAATCTTCGGAAAATAAACTTTTTCCGGCTTTTTTACGTATTCTTTGTATTGCGTTGTCTATTGATTTTACAGGTGAGTCTAACTTTTGAGCTATTGTTGTGTAGCTTTCCCCTTCTACATATCTATGTAAAACTTGTTTTTCAAAACTACTTAAATTTTCTTCTATTTTGTCTTCTACTGATTTATAGTATTCTTTTTTTGTTATTGTTTCTAGCGGATCTTCAACAGTATGTGAATTAAATATTTCTATAAGTGATGTATCATTTTCGTCATCTTCATATGCTGCTCCATTTAAAGATAAATATGAGTTAAGTGGCATATGTTTTTGCCTATTAGATGTTTTTATTGCAGTTATCAATTGTCTTTCAATACACAAGTTAGCAAAAGTCTTAAATGAGTTTTGCTTTTCGAAGTCAAATGATTTAATTGCTTTATATAATCCAATCATTCCTTCTTGGTATATATCTTCTTTCTCTGCTCCAATAATAAAATATTTTCCGACTTTCATATTAACTAAGTCTTTATATTTATTTATTAGTGTTTCAAGTGCTTCGTTATTACCATTTTTTACTTGTTCTAATAATATTTTATCTTCATTAGAGGCTTTGTCTTTTGAATTTAAAAATGATTTGTCTTCACTCATTACGCGTTATTTACCTCCTAAGTAACATCTGCTAATATTTGTATTATATTGGTTAAAGTGCCTATTGTCAATACTTTTGATCAATTTTATTTTAAAATATCATTTTTAAAGCTGATTCCATATTTTAAGGTTGATTTTACATTTAATAAATCCAAAATTGTTGCTGAAATATCTGCATATGTTTTTCTAATTCCTATGTTTACATTTTGTTTTAAATTTTTGCCATATGCAATAATTGGTACGTATTCTCTTGAATGGTCTGTACTAGGTGTTGATGGATCACATCCGTGGTCTGCTGTTATTATTAGTATATCGTCTTGTTTTAGATTTTCGATAATTTCTGGTAAGAAACTATCGAATTCTTCTAAGGCTCTTGCATATCCTTCTATGTTGTTTCTATGTCCGTATAGCATATCAAAATCTACTAAATTAGTAAATATTAGCCCATTTGTATCTTCTTTTATTGCTTTTATTGTTTTATGAATTCCATCTGTGTTTCCTTCTGTATGAATAGCCTTTGTAATTCCTCTCATTGTAAATAAATCAGCAATTTTCCCTATTGCTAATACATTTTTTCCGATTTCTTTTATTTCGTCTAACATAGTTCTTCCGAAATCTTGAAATTCGAAATCTTTTCTGTTATATGTTCTTGTAAAATTTTCAGAATTTGTTCCTACAAATGGTCTCGCTATAACTGTTCCAATATTGTATTCTGGATCATTTAATATTTTTCTTGCTATCAAGCAAATCCTATACAATTCTTCAACTGGTATTATATCTTCATGTGCGGCAATTTGAAAAACACTATCTGCTGATGTGTATACGATTGGCATTCCTGTTTCTAGATGTTCTTCTCCATATTGTTTTAAAAATTCTGTTCCTGAACCTTTTTTATTACAAAGAACTCCTTTTATTCCGGCTTCTTTTATGAATTTTTCAATTAGTTCTTGTGGGAATGCGTTTGGATATGTTTTAAATGGTTTTTCTGTTACATATCCAGACATTTCCCAATGTCCTACTGGACTATTTTTCCCTTTTGACATTTCATTTGCTTTTCCATATATTCCTATCGGTGTTTCTTCTTTGTTGTCTATTCCAATATCATTTATGTTATATAATCCTAATTTTTTAAAATTTGGTAAATTTAATGAAGTATTATCATAAATTCCTTTTAAAGTATTGCTTCCTTCGTCTCCATATACATTGGCATCAGGTAGTTCTCCTACTCCAAAGCTATCTAAAACTATAACAATTGCTCTATTCATTTTCTTTTACCTCTTCTTTCTTTTGCTCTTTTAATTTAACATCATATTCACAAAGCATTATTTTCTTTATTGTAGGTTTGCTGATTATTTCATTTTCCAAAAAATCGTCACTTATATTAAATGTAATCATATTTACTGGGATAAATTCTAATTTATCGCTATCTATTAAAACTTTTGATTTTACATTCATTCCCAATGGCAATGTTTGATTAAAATTATCGTAAAACATTATGTTTGTGTAGTATATTAATGGCATATCTTCTTTAATGTTAATTTTGTATAAATTAAATTCTGCCTCTGGCATATTTTTTATTTTTTGAAGAGCATCTTCTGGAATTATATCATATGTACCATATCCAAATTTGTCGATTTCGTCTTGTTTTTGCATTGCAATATATATTGGCATATCATATTTACTCTTTACTTTTTCCATAGATGTTTGTATTAGTTCAAAAGCTTTTTCTAGTCTTGACCTAAATTCTATTAAATCCATATTTCTGCTAACATTTAATATTTTTAATATATCTTTTTCATTTTCTCTGTGTTTTTGATTTGCCAAAGTTTTTACTCTTCTTGTGCTATCTGAAATACTTCCAAATATATCAAAATCCTCAATTTTATACAAAGTTTTTTTATCTTCTGCAACTTTTTTTAGCTTTTTCATGTAATCTCTTAATTCATTCTCATCAACATATTCTAAGTGTTTCATAATATTTATATATTTTAAAATATCTGGATTTGTAAGCAAAAACACACTATCTTGTGATTCCTTTTCTATTACATTCCTTTGTAACTTGTCCATTTGAATTCCTAAATCTATTAAGTCTGATTTGTAATCAAATACTTTTTTGATATTATTATGAGTAGCCTCTTCTTCGCTAGTTTCTGCGCCTTCAAGTGCTACTAATTCGTCTTTATTTACAAATTTCCAAAATTCAAATATACTTTTTTTATGATTTTCAATTTCTTCTATATATTTTGTTGCATTATCTATTTTACTAGTTAAATTCTTTATTTTTAATTCGAGTGCTTTAATATCAGCTTTTAAATCCTTAGTATGAGCTGTTTCCTTGTCTAAACTTGCATATATTGTTACTAAATCTTCTATTGTGTAATATTCTTTGTTTAAAGTTTGAACTTCTGTTTCTTCAACTTTGTTTTCTGCATTTTTCTGATTTTCATTATTATTTTTTGCAGTTGCCTTATTATCTTTTTTCTTGAATTTTAAAAACAATTTTATTTTTCCTATAAATGTTTTTTTGTACTCCAAATACATTGCAATTTCTTTTTGTTTCTTTATATATTCCAAATCTTTCATTGCAGCTTGTGTCTTTAATTCTTCAAGATTTTTTTCTAATAATTCAATATTGCTTTTTTCGCTTGCTAGCTCTTTTTCTGCTTTTTTGTATTCTTTTTGTATAAATTCTGTTAAGCCTGCCTCACTTACTTTTTTTAATTTATAACATAAAGCTATACTACAATCTTTTTCTATTTTTGTTGTAAAATTATAATGAAATGGCAATTCTGTTTGAAGAATGAATAATGCTTTTAAATATTTATAAAATTTTTTAGCATCTTCCTCTGTTTTTAGTGTTACCCTATAACCACTTTTTACAGTTTTGTATACAAAGGTATTTCCAATCACATCTAATTCCATGTTTCCGTCTTTATCATATACTTCGTATACATTTGGCCAATCTTTTGAGAAAAGCCATAAATAATTTTCTATATCAGCTATTTCTGATTTTTTTAAATAATTACCACTATAATTTAAATGATTTATTGGAACATAAATCATTTTCTCCTTTTTTACTCTACTTTTAAAATATTTTAATTGTTCTTTTAATAAATAGAAGAAATGACTATATTCATAATCTTCTGTTGTAACCAACATAAAATATTTGTCTATTGCTTCTGCATAGTATATTTGCCAAGAATAATCTTTATCATATTGAATTCCATATGGGGCTTTTTTATTAAAGATTGCTTGTCTTTCTTCAATTTTTTCTATTTCAGGTATTGAAACTTGATTTAACATTTTCAAAAAAGTTGCATATTCTTCAATATTCTCTGGATTTAAGTATGCAGATATTGGTTTGGCATTATTGTATTTGTCTTTTATGTCATTCAATCTATTAGTTGGTGTTAAAAGAATATAAATTTTATTAATTGGAACATATTTAAAAACTTTATGTTCATTATCATTATATGTATTAGAAGGACTAAAACCTAGTGGTTCAAAGTCTAGTAATGCCTTTGGAATTTTTTCTAAGTTTAGCCCTAAATATTCTAAATTGCTTTTAAAATTGTTTTTATCTTCCTCTGTAATCTTCTTAGCCATATTATCCTCCAAATTTTATTCTTTGCATAGTATATCACAAATAATAAAATCATTCAAGATAAATTCATTAATCGTCATATTCATCATTGTAATTTGTATAATCCGGAATACTTCCGTAAACCTTCTTGTTCTGTTTCGTCATATTCATATTCTGTTGTTATGTTATTTGTTGGTGGATTTTGCTGTTTACTTGTTGCTCTTGTTCTTTTGGGTTTAGTTTTGTTTTGTCTTTCTTCTGGTTCTGCCTTTTCTCTTTTTCTTTCTTCCTTTGTTCTTATAGACGAACTTTCTTGCTGTTTAGTTTCGCATTTTGAATCTTTTATACATTTGTTTACCATAGTGTTCACTTTGTCCATTAAATCTGGTACATAATCTAAAAGTTTATCTACTGCTGATGCATAATTTACTGGTAATAATCTTACTCCTTCTGGTTGAACAACTAAAAATGCGATAGGATTAATGCTAACACCGAGCACCACTTCCTCCGCCAAATGGTAATCGGTATTGAATTTCTTCTTCTTTGTCTTTTCTTGTGTACTCGTCAATAGTTTCTCCTTTAAATTCACTTCCACCTGCTGCAAATCCAAATGAAACCTTGGAAATAGGTATTATAACAACATTATTACTAGTCTCTATCGGCTCTCCTATAATAGTGTTTACATCAATCATATCTTGAATACTATTCATAGCTGTAGTCATAAGACCCTCTATTGGATGTTCGTTCATACTTTTTTTCACTCCTTTTCTTTGAAAACATATAAATTACATATATAATATGTACCAGTTTTACATTTATTATACAGTTTAAATCTATATCAAGCATATTATTTTTGCCATATACTGGTAGTATTGAATAGTAGAATTTATTCTCAGTATATTTTTTTATAGCCTTAGCAAGTCCAATTCCAAGTAAACTAGAAATAATTGTTACAATAAATGAAGTAAATATAATATCTTCCGTACCGATTTTTATATTAGTTTTGAAAAATTCTAGCTCTATTTTACTCTTTTTTATAATTTCTAATCCATCTGAAAATGACAAGTCTATTTTTTCAGTTTTCATTTTATTTTGAATTTTTTGAGCTAATTTGCTTTTTCTTAATTTTGAACTGTCTATTTTTATTGAAAATATTTTAATCTTATTAAATAAATATATTTTTATATTTAACTTAAAATTATAATGAAATTCAGGAATATTTGAAATATAAGCATCTTTTAATTCTATTTTTATGTAACTAAAAAGTATTATTAAGCTTAAAAATAATAACAAAAATAAAACTAATATCATAAAGTTCACCTCTTTGATATTAGTTTTACCATTTTTTCTTAATATTAAACTCTTTTTCTAGCTTTTTTAATCAAAATATCTCCAAATAGTTCTTCTTGTTCTGCTGTTACTTTGCTTCTCCTGGTCAGTTCTAATAATCCTGAGAAAGCAGTAATTACTTCCATTTTAGAGCAATTGTTCAAAGAAAACAATTTGCTAAATACAAATTTTGAATTTTTTATCAATTCTCTAAATATTTCTTTTACTTTATCAGCAACACTTACTGTTTCTGTTATGGCTATTTTTTCTATATTTTTGGCATTGGCATTTACTTTTTCAGTATTATTTTTTAATAGTTTAGAATACATTTCTGTAATAATTGAAGCTTCGTAGTTTCTTTCAAATTTTTGTTCTTTTAATTCAATTTTATCTGGCATCTTATATAGTCTGTTTTTATTTTCAGAATACATATCTTTAAGAATTGATGCAACTTCTTTATATTGCTTGTATTCTATAATTCTTTGTAATAGTTCTTCTTCTGTTAGCTCGTCTTCTTCCTCAATTTCTACTGGAAGTAATTTTTTTGACTTTAATAATACTAATGTTGTTGCCATTATTAAAAATTCACTTGTTACTTCTAGTTCTTGTTCTTCACTTTGTTTAATATACTCTAAATACTGGTCTGTTATATCAGCAATCTTTACTTCTGATATATCCATTTTATTCTTGTCTATTAAATAGCACAACAAGTCAAGAGGACCTTCAAAATCGCCATTTTTTATTGCATATTTATTCGTTTCTAGTTTTAGAACATTATTCAAATTTTTTCTCCTATTCTTCAATTTCTTTTATGCTATTTTCTTTATAGCCTTTTTTTCTAAGGAAATTGATAACTTCTATTTTCTCAGAATTGTTAATCTTTTTATTATATATTTTCTGAGCACATTTGATTTCATATTCTTCCAATTCGTCAATGTGCTTAGAAATATAGTTTTCTGTCAGTTTGCTATCTATGCCTTTTGAAGCTAATTTATACTTAATTTCTTTTATAGATAAAGTATTTATATTTATAAATTCTTGAACCGCTCTTTCCACATAATTCGAATCATTTATATAATCAGCTTCTTTTAAATATTCAATAGCATCATCAACCATTGCTTCGTCCATATTTGAGAATTTTTGGCGTATTTCTCTTTCCGTTCTTTTTTTATACATTATATATTTTAGCATTTTCGTTTTTAATTTGTCAAATTCTTCGTTATACATTGTTATTCCTCTTCTTTATCAGCTTGTTGATGCTCAACTAAACTATTTTCAAAAGCTTGTTCAAAGTTTTCTTTTACCTTCTTTTCTACTTCATACATTAACTCTGGATTTTGTTCGAAATATGCTTTTACGTTCTCTCTTCCTTGTCCTAATCTTTCTCCATTATAACTAAACCAAGATCCACTCTTTTCTACTATATCTAGATTTACAGCCATATCTAATATATTTCCAGACTTAGATATACCTTTTCCATATATAATATCAAATTCAGCCTCTCTAAATGGAGGAGCAACTTTATTCTTTACAACTTTTACTCTTGCTCTGTTTCCTACGACTTCTCCATCTTGTTTAATATTTTCTATTTTTCTTATATCAAGTCTTACAGAGGAATAATATTTAAGAGCTCTACCACCTGGTGTTGTTTCTGGATTACCAAACATTACACCTACTTTTTCTCTTAATTGGTTGATAAACACAATAACAGTTTTAGATTTATTTACTGCACCAGCAAGTTTTCTAAGTGCTTGTGACATAAGTCTTGCTTGTAAACCGATATGTGAATCTCCCATATCTCCATCAATTTCTGCCTTTGGAACTAATGCTGCAACAGAGTCCACTACAATTATATCTAATGCTCCACTTCTGATTAAAGCTTCTGCTATTTCTAGGGCTTGTTCACCAGTATCTGGTTGAGATACTATTAAATTTTCTACATCAACACCAAGATTTTTTGAATATACTGGATCTAATGCATGTTCAGCATCTATAAAAGCAGCTTCTCCTCCTAGTTTTTGTGCTTCTGCAATTATATGTAATGCAAGTGTTGTTTTACCAGAAGATTCTGGCCCAAATATTTCTATAATTCTTCCTCTTGGAACTCCTCCAATTCCTAATGCTATATCTAAACTTAGTGCACCTGTTGGTATTGCCTCAACATTCATTGCACTATATTCTCCTAATTTCATTATTGAGCCTTTTCCAAATTGTTTTTCAATTTGTCCCATAGCTGCTTCTAGTGCTTTTCTTTTTTCTGGATTTTCTTCTTTCATTTTAATTCCGCCTTTCTTAAAACATTTGTTTGTTTTATTATATACTATTATATTTTTTTGTCAATACTTTTTTCTAATTTTGTCTATACCAATTTTCTATATTATAAAAAATATTATACCAATTAGGGTTCACCTCTCCTACTAAACCAGTGCTATATAGTAGAACATTTTTATTTATATATAAAGGAATATAAACAATATCTTCATTTGTTATTTTTTGTACTTCTGACAATTTATCTTTTAGCATAGTTTTATCTGTTATATTTTTAGTTTCTCCAAGAAGTTTTGTAACTTCTTCATTATTATAATTAGCCATATTATTTTCGCCAAAATATGTATTTAAACTAGGGCTAATAGATACATTTATACCTGTTAGTATTAAATCATAATTTTTATTTTCTAAATATGAGTTATATTGCCAGTCGTTAACTTTTCTTATATTTATAACAATTCCAATATTGGCAAGTTGATCTTTTATATTTTCAGCAACAGCAACTCTTTGCGAATTTGCTGAATTTACGACTAGGTTAAAATTGGTTCTTAAAGTTCTATAATTTTCGTATTTTCTCCATTGTCTACTATTTATTGTCCATTCATTGTCTATTAGCACTTTTTGTGCATTTTCTGTGCTATATTCAGGTAATACAGTGGTCTCATTAAATAGCCAACTTCCAAAATCAAATGCTCCATTTGAAACATCGTATTTATCATTCAAAACAGATGCCACAATATTTTTTCTATAAATTCCATAATTTATGGCTTGTCTTACTTCTTTTTTTGCTAAAATATTATTGTTCATATTTATTGCAAGAAAATCATATTGTCTTCCTTTGAAAATTTTATTATTAAAACCTATTGTTCCAATATAATCTTCAAAATTGGTGTTTTCTGTTACCACCAAATCAATATTTCCAATTTTAAAAGCATTATATATTTCGCCAACATTACTGTATTTGTTGATTGTGATACTATCAATTTTAGGCTTTTTATCACTATTCCACCATTTATCGTTTCTAGCAAGTTTTATATAATTTTCGTCTATTTTTTCAATACTATATTTCCCTGTACCTATTGGAGTTAATGGATCGTCTGCAAAGTTTACACCGGTATAATAATTAGCTGGCATTATTGGAAAAATTAAATTATATTCAAAGTATGGTGTTTCTTCAAATAAATTTATTTTAATTGTATAATCATCAATTACTTCTAGTCCAGAAATTGCAGTTAAGTTATATGTATAAATGCTGTCTATTCCTTCTTTTAATCTATCAATTGTATATTGTACATCTTTTGCGGTAAATTCTTCCCCATCTTGCCACTTAACATTTTTTCTCAATTTAATAATATATGATGTATTGCCAGTTTTTGAATATTCGGTAGCAAGGCATGGCTCTAAACTATAATCTTGGTTGATTTCTAATAAAGGCTCAAATATCAACTTTGAATAAAACTGTACAGTTTTATTTTTGCTTAGTATTGGATTCATTGTATCAAAATTGCATATACCTAATCTTAAATTAGTTATAACCTGTATATTAGTTTCTTGATTGTTTCCAGTTGTAGTAGTTTGTTCTTGGCTATCTGCTGGCTTACTATATAAAGTATAACCTGCAAAAGCTACCAAACCAATTAAAATAATTACAAAAACGTATTTTAATCCGTTGCACTATTTATCTCCTTTAATTTTTATTTAGTAGTATCATACACTAAATTCTCTCTTTTTTCAAGCTAATTTATAAAACAGTAAGCCATATTCTCGCTATATATTATGGCTTCTAAGCCATAATATTTTTTTACTTATGCATAACATCATATAAAAAACAAAGGGAGCCTATTTAAAATTCAGCCCCCTAAAATATTCAATTTATTTTCTAGATTCTACAATCAACTTTATACCTGTTCTGTCTTCTCCTTCTACTTGCACTTCGGCAAAAGCTGGTATACATACTAAGTCTACTCCCGCTGGTGCTACAAAACCTCTTGCTATGGCTATTGCTTTAACAGCCTGGTTTAATGCTCCTGCTCCTATTGCTTGCATTTCTGCTCTTTGTGCTTCCTTTACCAATCCAGCGATTGCTCCTGCTACTGAATTTGGATTTGATTTTGATGAAATTTTTAAAACTTCCATTTCTTTGCCTCCTACTTTTTATTTTTTGTATCATTTGTTACAAGTATAGTTATAATACATTTTTTGGAAAAAGTCTAGTCTTTTTCTGGTAAAAATAGGAAAAGTTTTCGGCAAAGAATTCAGTATTATTGCATCTTCTACAATATTATTCTATTTATATTTATAGTTCGACAATTTTCGTCATTTATTTCAAAAATGCAACCATTAAGCATTGCCTCGCCATCTGCTGATTTATATCTTTCAGGTAAGGTTGTAACAAATCTTTTTATAGAAGCATCAATATTCATTCCTATAACAGATTTTTTAGCACCTGTCATTCCAATATCTGTAATATATCCAGTACCTTTTTCTAATATTTTTTCGTCAGCAGTTTGCACATGAGTATGTGTTCCAAATACGCCAGTTACTCTTCCATCTAAATAATAACCCATTGCAATTTTTTCAGCAGTTGCCTCTGCATGAAAATCAACAAAAATCAAATCAGCTTGTCCTTTTATTTTTTCCAGAATATCGTCTATTGCCATAAATGGGTTTTCAGATAACAAATTAACATCAACTCTACCAATTAAATTGATAACAGCAATTTTCTTTCCTTGGCACTCATATATACCATATCTATTTCCTGGCACATTTCTATTATAATTAGCAGGCACCAATAATTGCTTATTATTTATAAAATTAAAAATATCCTTCTTTCCCCAAGTATGATTTCCCATTGTTATAACATTACCACCAGATTTTAGTAAATCATTAAATATCTTTTCAGTAATGCCCATACCATCAGCTGCATTTTCACCATTTATTATAACAAAATCAATTTTATTTTTTTCTATTATATTTTTAAGGTTTTCTTTAACCTTTCTAACACCAACATCCCCAACAATATCTCCAACTGCCAAAACCTTCATATTCAATATTCCTCCTCACTTCAATAACTGCATTAGTTATATCACAAGAAAAACTATTAAGCAAGCATTTGCGATAAAGTAATGACAAATTGGTGGAAGCAATTGGTTATACTGTTATTTTATCAAGCTCTTTTAAAGTAAGACCAGTGTATTTAATTATGGTTTTCTTATCCATTTTATCTTTAAGCATATTTTTTGCAGTTTCCATTCGGCCTTTTCTTTCTCCGCTTAATTTTTCCGTATTTGCTCTCCTTTTTGTTCTCCCAAAGCTCTTCCGATTACAATCCCGGGCTTCTTCTCCTTCTTCTCGACCACATCTTCTGGCTGCGGCTTCATCTCGAAATGCTTTGTTTCTTAGTTCTTCTCTCCTTTTCACTGCTTCATCTCCTGTTAGGTATTCGTATTCTTCATTAGCCCTTCTTATTTTTTCATTTTGATTCATTGCCATTTCCATCAAATCCTTTCTCTTATAATCTATAAATGCTAACCAATTTTCTAAATTGGTTTCTAGCTTGTTTGTTACCATTCTTCTAAATTTTGGTAACTCAATAAAGTAATATTTCACACCTCTTATTATTTCATATTTGCAATATTTTCTATCAACAGTCATTGTTTCTGTAAAATATTCTTTGTTTTCATTTTCTAATTCATAATCCAAAATCCATATTACTGCAATATCTTTAATGTTTTGATAATCTTCCCTAGGCTTTATGCAATCTCGAATTAAGCATCCAGCATAAAATACTGCTCTTTTTTCTGTATCCTTATAATCAATATTTTGCATTTCGACATCAACTATCAATTCGTCATTTACAGTTGCTTTAATGTCTAATCGGCCTTGTTTTTCTTCGATATTGTGAATTTCCGGTTCGACTTCTTTTTGTGCTTCTATTTTATCAATCTTGATTTGTAATATGCTTTCTAAGAAATCTACTAACAAATCTTCATTTCTTTTTGCAGAAAATAGATTTTTAAAGATTACATCATTCTGTGGTATTTTTTCATTCAATAATAATTCCTCCTTTTATTATATAACGTGATAGTAAGTTGTTTCAATACTTTTTGTAATACTCGTCTGGTAGTATAAAATCTATATTTTGAACATAGTTCGCCCTATTCTTAGATATATGAAAATATAGAAACACTCTTCTCACGTATATATTATTTAATTTTTAATTTCTTGATTTTCTTAGGCTGAAATTGCCTTTAATTCTTCTTGTCTATACCAAGTTGCAATTTAGATTAATTAGACTTAATCTTTATTTTAAATTTTTATGCATAAAAATAATTTATATTATAATACTACATTTTTTATCATTTGTAAATACTTTACGTTAATTTTGTTTTTTAACATTTTTATATCTTCGTATTTTATACTCATAAACTAATTTACTATAATACCGTTGTATTATTTAGCTATAATAAAAATAAAAGCATTCAAATATTAGAATTTCGTTCTTTTATTTGAATACTTTATTGCATTTCTCCTCCGTATTAATCATTCTCTCCTTTTAAAGATTATATATCTCCTCCGTAAGCAATTAGCACAAATCCAGATACACCAGCAGTTCCTTGATAAGCTCCAGTTCCTCCTTTTCCAACAGTGACGCTATATGTTTTACCTGCACTTACGTTCACATATCCAGAATTATAACCGCCAGTTCCTCCTCCAAAACTATAATTATATTGTGTACTACCTCCTCCGGTACCATAATTTCCATTAGTTAAAGAAAATGATAAAGCAAATCCAGTAGTACTTGTATTATATGCTGGGTTAATTCCATTTTTCCCATTAGGGCTCCCCCCAGTGCCCACATGTCCAGTTGATCTAGACCAGTTTTCTGTATCCTCATAATATCCTCCTGAATAATAAGCACCAGTTCCACCAGAAGCTGCAATTAAATTGCCGAAATTCGAAGTAGTTCCATTATCAGCCTGATGATTTCCAGTCTTGCCTTCACGATTAGTACCTCCACCGCCTCCTCCGCAAACAGCAACCCTTATTCTTGTTACTCCACTTGGGCAAATCCAAGTATATGTTCCGGCTGTGGTCCAGCTTTTTTCAGTATAAGCTGGTTTAGCACTATTTACAGTAATTGTTATTGTTGTACTTGCTGTTGCTCCTGTTTCTTTTGTCGCAGTACATTTTATTGTATGTGTTCCCACTTTTAAGGTATTAGTATTAGTTACTTGGACATTGCTATTGCTTGTATCCGTGTATATTGTACTTGATATTCCATATGTTCCGTTTGCAGTTATTGTGAAATAATTGCTTAAGGCATTGCTAGCTCCTTCAGTTATGGTTACACTGCTTTGTTTTGCTGTTACGGTTGGATCTGTTTTGTCTATGTTGGTTATGTTGGCTGTTGCCGTTTTTCCTTCTTGGCTTGTAGTGTCTATTAATTTGGCTTTCACTATACAGTTGCTGCTTACTGTTATTGGTCCTGTATAATCGCTCCAATTATCTCCATTGTCTTTGCTTATTTTCTTTGTTAGTCCAGTTGTGTCGTTTGGCCAGGTTACTGTTACGGTTACATCTTTGTTGGTTGGTGTACTTGGTGTTGCACTTATTTGTATATCTCCTAAATTGGCTATATTTATTGTTGTTGCTGTTATGCTGTCTGTTATTGTTTCATTTCCAGCTTTGTCTATTGCTTTCATTTTTAGGGTGTATTCCGTTCCTTGAGTTAATTCCGTATATGTATAACTTGTTTGTGTTTTATCTTCGTTTGTTTGCCAACTTGTTCCGTTGTCTTTAC
>USMK01000026.1 GCA_900555835.1 uncultured Clostridium sp. | reverse complement strand
GGTACTAATGAGAATACCAAAAGAAGAATATAACAAAGCTGTGGGATGTTTAAAAAGATATAATTATAATTGCATAAATATAATCAATATACAAAGCGATATATTAAGTTTAAGTATAGCACCATATGATGGAATGCCAAAAGCACCATACAAGGTAGGAGATACAGTATTTAATAAAGTAATACAACTACAAGACAACAAAGAATTGAACAAGAGCATTAAAGAATACAAGGCCGTAGTACAAGCATTGCAATTGGTAGACGAGATTAGCAAAAGTATATTTGAAGAAGAATACAGAAAAGCAAGAAGAAAATATGACATAATAAATATTTTACATATAAGCGAAAGAACATACGAAAGGAAAAAATCTGAACTAATAATGCAAGTCAATAAAGAATTAAAAAAAATTGGCGGAATTTTGGCGGAATTTTAATAAAAATCTGTGTTATAATTGTATTGTGTATAAAAGGGACGAAGAAAATAAGAATAATTTTATATAAAAAAGAGCTTAGAAATAGGCTCTTTTTATTATGGAGGTAAAAAGTATGAAAATAATAATAAGTCAACCTATGAAAGGTAAAACAAATGAACAAATAAGAACTGAAAGAGCGGAATTAGTTAAAAGATTAGAGGAAGAAGGACACGAAGTAGTAGATACTATATTTGCAGAAGAACCACCAAAAGATTGTGATACTTCAATATATTATTTAGCAAAATCTATTGAAGCAATAGGCAAAGTAGATGGTGTAGTATTTATGCCAGGTTGGGGAGATGCAAGAGGTTGCAGAGTAGAATATTCAGTTGCATGTGATTATAACAAATTTATTAAATTTGTCTAAAAAGGAAGTGTTGTTATGAACGAAAGAATGCAAGAATATATAAAAACACAATGTAAGAACTGCAAAAATAAAGATAGTGATTTGTGTGAAATAAGAGTATTTAAGGCTGATAATGTTATAACAACAAGGTGCATTTATTATGAAAGAGAAAATTAATTGGATTGAATGTATGAAACGTAAGTGTGAGCAATGTAAGAGGTATAATATTTGTTTTAAAGAGAAAGGGAAGAAGAATGAAGTTCAAAATAAATAACAGAACATGGATAATAGAAGAAAAATCACAAAGTGAAATAAAAAAGATACAAAATGAAAGAAGAGCAAATGAAGAAGAAAATATAAAAAGCATAACCCCAAGATATTATGGAGTTACATATTGTGATACACAAGAAATATATTTAGATAAAGATTTGCCAACAGATAGAAAGAAAGCAACTTTAATACATGAATTGACACATTGCTATATAGATAATTATATAACACATGATGCAAAAGAGTATTCAGAAGAAGATGTAGCAGATATAGTATCAAATTCTTACGATATTATTCACGAAATAGTAAATAAATATTTTGGAATAGAACCACTATATTTATGTGATAAAGATAAAAATACAGAATGTAATAAAAAGTATTGTGGGAAAGAATGTAATTATACAAACAATATAGAATTTGCAAAAACAAAATAGAAAGAGAGGTAATCTTATATGACAGATGCACAGAAAAGATTTTGTGATGAATATTTAATAGACCTTAATGCAACAAGAGCATATAAGGTTGCTTATTCAAGGTGCAAAAAAGATGAAACAGCTAATGTGAATGGTAGCAAATTACTAAGAAATACTAAGGTTCAAGAATACATATCTAAAAAGCAAAAAGAAATAGAAAAAAGAACAGAAGTTACACAAGATATGGTTATAAAAGAGTTAGCAGCAATAGCCTTTTCAAAAGCAAGTGATTATGCAAAATTAAAGAAGATGAAGAGAAATGTACCAATATTCGATGGAGAAGATATAGTTGATTATAAGGAAGAAGAATATACAGGAGTAGAGTTTACTCCTACCGATGAATTAACAGAAGAACAGAAAAAAGCATTATCTGGAATAAAAGAAGGTAAATTTGGAATACAAGTAGATTCGTGCGATAAGGTAAAGGCTCTTGAATTGTTAGGAAAGCATTTAGGAATGTTCAACGATATAAATGTCAATATGAAAAATGCTGTACAAGTAGAGTTGATAGATGATGTTAGAGAATAAAGAAAGAATTAGTTTACAAGAACTCGTTGGAAAAGGCTATGCGACATTTTGGAATTTTAAAGGCGACGAAGCTATAATAATGGGTTCAAAAGGTAGTAAAAAATCAAAAACTATAGCTTTAAGGTGGATGAAACTTTTAAAACAGTATCCAAGAGCTTGCTTACTAGCAATGAGAGATACTGCATTAACAATAAAAGATAGTGTATATGCAGATTTAGTTTGGGCATCTAAAAAGCTAAAAGTTTATGATGAATGGAAATTTACAACAAATCCATTATTAGCAGTAAATAAATATACCGGGCAAAAGATATTTTTTAGAGGTTTAGACGACTGGGAAAAGCTAGCTTCAATAACAATAGATGATCCTAATTTAGTTTTATGTTGGCGGATGGTTTGAGGAAGCCTTTGAAATAGATAAAAAGGATACTTATGATAAAGTAAAGATGTCTATAAGGGGCAAAATGCCAGAAGGGTATTTTAATCAAACTGTTGCAAGTTTTAATCCTTGGAATGAACAACACTTCATTGTAAAAGAATTAACAAGCAAATTGACACCAAATGAACAAATACTAATAGAAAAAGGAAAACAAGAATTAACGGTGGAAGACGAACAAGAATTTGAATATCAAGGCAAAATGGTAAAGGAAAAAGTAAGTCAACTATTAATGATAACAAATTATAAGCTAAATGAGTTTTTAGATGTTAAAGATTATGCCAGATATGAAAAAAAGAAGAAAGAAGATTACGAAGATTACAAAACATCTGGTTTAGGAATGCCTGGCGTGAGCAAAGGATTAATATTTAGAAACTGGCATATAGAAGATACAGAAAAGTATAAAAATACATTTGAGTTAATCAGAAGAGGTCTGGACTTTGGATATAGTTCAGACCCCTCTGCTTTTTTGCAATTTAATGTAGATTTAAAAGCAAAAAGAATTGTTGTGTTTGACGAATTTGGTGCAACTGAATTAACAAATGAAATGTTAGCGAATGAATTAAAAAGAAGAATAGAACCATATGCATTGATAAAAGCTGATGCAGCAGAACCTAAAAGTATAGCAGAATTAAATAATTTAGGAATAAATGCAATACCAGCACAGAAAGGACCTGATAGTGTGTTACATGGAATTAAATGGCTAAAAGGGTTCGAAATAATAGTAGATCCTAAATGCAAAGGATTGATAAATGAACTAGGTTTATATAGGTGGAAAACAGACAAACAAGATAATCCATTAAATATACCAGAAGATAAAAACAATCATTACATAGATGCGTTAAGATATGGTAGCGACGATTTATATTTAAGAAATTAGGAGGCAAAGCAATGGCAATAGAAAGCAGAATAATTAAAGAACTAATAACTCAATTCAATATGTCAGATGTAAAAAGAAAAATGTTAGAAGGCGAAAGATATTTTAGAGATAAAAACGATATATTGAAAAAAGATTTAAACAGTTATACAGTTTTTGACCAAAAAACAGGAAATAAGAAAACGATAATAAATGAAAATAAATCAAATGAGCATATTCCACACGGATTTTATTGGAAACAAGTAAATCAGAAGAAAACATATGTATGCGGAAAACCTATAACTATAACATATAATATTCCTATTAAAAGAGAAAAAGAGGAAGATACTAAAAATGCGGAAAAGAAGATAACTAATATGGTATGGAATATACTAGGAGCTAACTTTGAAAAGCTTATAAAGAACCGAGTAAAAGAGGCAAGCAATAAAGGTAGAGCTTGGTTACATCCTAATTACAGAAATGGGGAATTAGTATTTGAAAAATATCCATCAGAAGAATGTATTCCTATTTACGACAATGAAACACAAACATATCTAATAGCTTTTCTACATTTTTATACAATACAAGATTTAACAGGAGATAAGCCAGAAGATAGAATTTATGTTGAATATTGGGACGAAAATGAAGTTAGATATTTTATAGAAACGAAAGTCGGAGATACAACAGTATATTTAGAAGATGTTACACGTGAAAGACCAGAATGTCATTGGTATAGAGAAATATACGATAATGCTTTAAATAATCTAAAAGGAGTAGAAAAACACAGTTGGGGTAAAGTACCATTTATTGAAATAGAAAACAACGAAGAAAAGATGACCGACTTAGAACCGATAAAACCACTAATAGATGCATATGATTTAATAAATAGTAACTTTGTAAATACCGTAGAGGACTTAAAAGAAATTATATGGCTAATTAACGGATATGGTGCAGAGGATTTGCTTTCCTTAATAGAAAATTTAAAGGTTAATGGTGTAGCAAGAACAAATGATATGGCTGGGAAAATAGATGCTAAGTTATTACCAATTCCATATGAAGCTAGACAAGCATTACTAAAAGGATTAAAAGAACTTATATATGAGTTTGGTAGAGCAGTAGATACAAGTAACAAAGATTTAATTGGACAAGCGCCAAGTGGTGTTTCATTAGAATTTCTATACACGGATTTGGATATGAAAGCTGACGACTGTATAGGCGGACTTACAAGTGCTATACATGAAGTTTTATGGTATGTATTACAAGATTTGAAAATGCAAGGTAAAATACCACAAGAAATAAATGAATTTGATTTTAAGATAGAATTTAACAAGTCAAGAATATTTAATGAGAATGAAAAAATAACAACTTTAAATAATGATACTATACTAAGTACAAAAACAAAGCTTGAAAAACATCCTTTATGTGATGATGTCGAGATAGAATTACAAAGAATAAAAGAAGAACAACAAGAAAAATTAAAAATGCAACAAGAAATATTTAGCAATGCAGGAGGATTTGAAGATAACCATAAAACCAAGGGCAACCAAGAATAGAGGTGGTTAGATGGCTAGAAAACCACTTGATTATTGGGAGAAAAGACAAACTGAATTGATGCAAAGACTAGAAAAAGGTACAGAAAATACGATAAAGAGTTTGATACAATCATATGAGCAAGCTACTAAGAACATAAATAAAGAAATTAGTAAGATATATAAGAATTATAGCAAATCAGATGTACTTGATAAAAAAGTCCTAAATCAATTATTAAATAAAAAAGAAACAGATACATATAGAAGAAACTTATTAACTACAATAAATAATAATATAAAAAATGAAGATATTAAGCAGAAAATGTTATTGAAATATAACGCATCTGCTTATTCTTTTCGTATATCAAGATATGAACAGCTACAAGAGAGCATAGATTTAGAATTAAAGAAATTAGCAGATATAGAACAGCAGATAACCGAAATAAGATATGTGGATACAGTCAAAGAAGGATACTATCACAACATATACAATGTTCAGAAATCTACTGGATTAGGTTTTAGTTTTTCGCAAATAGATAATAGAACAATAAATTTATTATTGAATGAAAAATGGACTGATAATGCGAATTTTTCTCAAAGAATATGGAAAAATAGCGAAAAATTAGGAAATTATCTAAGAACTCAATTAACAGCAGATACAATGTCAGGAAAAACAATACAGAAAATTGCTTCTGAATTATCTAACTTTATGAACGTGGGATTATATAATGCTACTACATTAGTAAGAACAGAAGTAAATCATTTTGCAAACGAAGCGGAAATGTTATCTTATGAAGAATTAGATATAGAAAAATATAGATTTATAGCAACTTTGGACAAAGTAACTTGTAAACATTGCGCAGAACTAGATAACAAAGAGTTTAATGTAAAAGATAGACAGCCACGGAAAAAATTATCCGCCAATACATCCTAATGACAGATGTACAACAGTAGCTGTATTTGATGACGATATAACGGAGGAATTAAAAAGACGAGCAAAAGATGAAAATGGAAAAAATATATTAGTACCACAAGATATGAATTACCAACAATGGTACGGAAAATATGTTGAAGGTTCTGACTATGTTGTAAAGTCAGTAAATAATTATAGAGCAATAAATGAAAAGCTAGCAATTAAGCAAGCAATAAAATTAATTCCTAATAAATATCATAATTTGCTGAAAGATATAAAATTTGATATAATAACGAAAGGAACTAGTGGAGTAAAAGGAAATACTATATACATAGTAAAAGGTTCTGACAAATATGAAGTAATACATGAAATAGGTCATATTATGGTAGATAAACTAAGAATAAATAATGATTATAAATTTATAAATATAATAAACAATACATTGCATAATTTAAATAAAGAAAATATAATATTTGATCCAGAAACTTTTACAAAAGGTATATTTAGAATAGAAAGCCGCAAGTTTGTAACTGAGTATCAAGGAAGAATATATCAAACAGAAGGATTTACATTTGGAAATGGAAAGTTAAATTATAAAGCATTTAGGGATTATTTCCCAGAAGGATTACGAATGTATTATCAGGACAAAAAAATGTTAAAAAGAAAAAATTTAGACTTATATAACTATATAAAGGAGCTGATGAGTAATGGGAAAAATATATGATGAGAATTTTAAAAAAGAATTTTTAAACACAAAAAAAGGCGAAGACTGGAACAAATTACGAGAAAAATATGATTTGTCGAAGTATTTATGGGACGATGAAATGAATAAACATTTTGAAAAATTGTTAGGAAAGTACAGTAATGATGAAGATTACAGAAAAAAATAGTTATTAATATTTTTAAATTATAAATCAAGAGCTAAAAAACAGCTCTTATTTTTATGCCCTGGATATGGCTTTAAACTGTCTTTTTTTATTACTCATTTGCTTGTGAGAATAAACAAAAAGCAACTTTCGTACTGGTAGCACCAGAATAAAAAAGCTAGAAAGGTAGGACCAATGATGGAATGGTTAAAAGAATTATTAAAAAATGCAGGGGTAGAAAATGCAGATGAATTAGAAGGTAAAATTTCTAAGGAATTGCCAAAGTATTTTAAACCTGCAAGAGAATTTAACGAAATCAATGAAGAATTGAAAATCGTTAAAGGCGAAAAGAAAACATTAGAGGAAGACAAAAAGAAAGTTGAGGATGAGTATAACAACTTTAAAAAAGGCTCAATTAGTCAAGCTGATTATGAGGCTAAAAAACAAGAAATTGAAAATAATTCAAAAGCCGAAATCGAGAAAGTGAGACTAGAAAGTAAAATAGACTTGGCTATAAATAATGCCAAGGCTAAAAATGTTAAATCTGTAAAAGCAAATCTAGATTTAGAAAAGATTAAGCTAGATGGAGATAAACTTTTAGGATTTGACGATCAAATAGAAGCATTAAAGAAAAGTGATGCTTATCTATTTGAAATTGATAAAAGTGTAAACCAAGGATTAAACAATAATCCTGGTAAAAGAAAAGAAGGCGAAGGCTACGAAGATGATGAGTTAGATAACTTATCAGACGAAGAATACTTTGCACTTCAAGAAAAAAGTAATAAATAAGAAAGAAGGAAGTAATTATGCCAAACAAATTATTAACATGTCAAAGAATCGCAAGAGAAGCATTACCAATGCTATTAAATAATTTAGTAGTACCTGAATTATTCTATACTGATTACAGTAAAGACTTTGTAAAAGAAGGAGATACAATTCAAGTTGAAAAACCAGCTCAATTTGAAGCAAAAGACTTCAAGGATGAAGTAACAATTCAAGAAATCAATCAAAAAAGTGTTCCAGTAGTAATGGACCATATAGCTGATGTATCAGTAGAAATTACATCAAAAGAGCTAACACTAGATAGAGTAGCTTTTAACGAAAAAATATTAACACCTATGATGGAGGCTATTGCAGAAAAAATCAATAAGGAAGGTCTTGAAATGTATAAAAATGTTTATAAAACATTAGGTACAGCAGGGACAACACCTTCAACAATCGAAGTAATGGCAAATGCCAGAGGTTTATTAAATAAGGCTAAATCTCCAATGGGAAATAGATATGCTGTATGGGATCCAGATGCAGACGTAAAATTCTCTACAATAGATGCAATTTTACATGCTGAAAAATCTGGAAGTACACAAGCATTAAGAGAAGGTTCTATTGGTAGAATACAAGGACTAGAAAACTTTATGTCTCAACAAGTTGCCGTACATACAGCAGGAACATTTACAAAGGTTACAACACCAAAAGCAAATGCAAAAGCTAATAAAGGTAGCGATACAGTAGTTCTTAAAGGTGGAGCTGCTGCTGAAACATTAGTTAAAGGAGATTTATTTATAGTAGATGGACAACAATATGTTGTTACAGAAGATGCAACAGCAGATACAGGTGTAATAACTGTAAAAGTATATCCATCAGTTGTAAAAGAAATTGCAGCAGATACAGAGGTAACATTTATAGATAAAACTTCTGGTGGTCATGTTGCTAACTTAGTATTCAACAAATTAGCATTTGCTTTCGTATCAAGAGCATTAGCATTACCAGTAGATGGTAGAGACTCTTATGTAATTTCTTATAAAGGATTAAACCTAAGAGTTGTTTATGGATATGATATGAAAACAAAGAAAAATATGCTATCTATTGATACCATTTATGGATTTGCACCATTATATCCATCATTAGCAGCAGTAGTTCTAGGCTAACAAAAGGCAGATTTCTCTGCCTTAATTTATTTATTAGGAGGAATAAAAAATGAAATGTCCTAAATGTGGAAAAGAGTTCTCAGAACCAGTATTACCTTTACATATTGCAAGATGTGAAAAAGGTAAAAAAATAGAAGAAAACAAACCTAAAAAGATTGAGCAAATGAACAAAGAAGAACTATTAGCTAAAGCAAAAGAATTAGAAATAGTAATTGAAAAAGCAGAAGAAACAACAAAAGCTCAAATAATAGAAATGATTAAAGAAAAAGAAACACCACAAGAGTAGGTGATTTTATGGAACTATTAGATATAGTAAAAGAAAGACTTGACATTACAAATAAAAATCAAGACAAAAAAATACAAGGTTATATTGATGATATTACTAATAAAATAAAATCTATTTGCAATAGAATAGATTTACCACAAGAATTAGAGTATTTAGTTATTAGATATGCTATGAATTGTGTAGTGTTCTACAAAAATGGATATGGAGAAGGAAAACAAGTCGTTTCCTCTGTTTCAGATAACGGACAATCAGTATCTTTTAAAGATGTTGGAGCTGTTACATCTGATGATGTAAATATGGATAAATACATAGAAAAAAATAAAGACGAAATATCTATGTATGCGTATATGAGGTGGTAATTATGAAAATACCAGAAACATTCAAACAAGCAATAGCTGATACATTCTATGACAAAGATATAGAAATATGGACAGTTGGAGCAATAAAAGATGATGAAGGCTCTGTAATTGAAAATGGAAAGGTAGAAAAAATTGATAGTTTTAAAGGAAATTTTCAATTTTCTACAAGAGAGTATATTCAACAAGAGTATGGCAAAGAAATAGAAGCTAATGCAATAGTTACTTGTAACGGAACAAAGGCCGAAATAGGAAATATTCTTGTATATGACAATAAAGAGTATACAATAAAGAGTTTAGTTCCTTCTGACAGCCATATAACTCTTTTAGTGGAGGGATAATATGGCAAGTATAGAAGGATTAGATGAATTACTTGCAAATCTATCTGGATTAGGTGGAAATGCAAAAGAAAGTTGTAGAAAAGGGCTTGAAAGAGGAGCAAAGAAGATACAAAAAAATGCTAAGTATTTATGTCCAGTAGGAAAAACAGGAGACCTTAGAAATTCAATAAAGACTAAATCACAAACAACACAAGAGGGAGCAGAAGCACAAGTATTTACAAATTTAGAACATGCACCGTATGTAGAGTTTGGAACAGGTCAAAGAGGTTCTGAAAGTAATATAGATAGACCAGAACGGAATATCCTATAAAGCAGACTGGAAAGGTCAAGCAGCACAACCATATCTAACTCCTGCATATCTTCATGCAAAGAATACGGGAGAAGTAGAACAGGAAGTAATTAAATTAATAGAACAAGACATTAGAAAGTTAGGTGGTAAATAATGAAAAATTTGAAACCACAAATATTAAAGAAATTAGAAGAAATCTCAGATGTTGAGATTTCTTATTTTTATCCACAGAAGTGGAGTGAATTAGATAAAAAGCCTGCTATTTCTTATTATGAAATGGACAATTCAATGTCTAGCAAAGCAGATGATGAAGAGTATAGCAGTAATATTTCTATTCAAATAGATATATGGGCTAAAAGTTCAAGTAAATGTTCTAAATTAGCTATTGAAGTAAATGAAAAAATGAAAAATTTAGAATTTGAAAGAACATTAGCAATGGATTTATTTGAACAAGAAACAAAAATATATCACAAAACAATGCGTTTTGAGAAAGAAGAAATTTTATAAAAGGAGGGCGTTAATTATGCCAAGAAAATATTTAAAAGGATTTAGTAAATTTAGCATATTTCCTATATTAGAAAATACAGAAACAACGTACAAAGTAGGAACAAGAGTGCCAGTAATTTCTGCACAAAAATTAAGTAAAGAAGAACAATCAACAGAAGACGAAATTCTTGCAGACGATGAAATTTGGGATATTGATTCTGTTGTAACTGGCGAAACTGTTACAATAACATTAGCAGAATTGTCAAATGAATTAAGAGCAAAATTAAAAGGTGGAACATACAATTCTGAAACAAAAACATATAGTTTTAAAAAGGGAGATGTTGCCCCAGAATTAGCTTGTTCATATAGAGGATTGCTAGCAGATGGAACTTATAGAATGTGGAAACAATATAGATTCAAAGTATCAAAGATAAAAATGGATCTAGAAACAAAAGGCAATGGAAACAAAGGTGGAGTAGAAATTACAGGAAATTTCTTAAATAGAAGTTGTGATGGATTATTCTACGACATTCAAGATACTGAGGAAGGAAATGAAGGACTATCTTGGTTAGACACCATAGCGGAAGTAAAACCAGCACAAGAGGTACAAAGTGGAGAGTAGCAATACTCTCTTTATAATTATATTAAATGGAGGAAAAATAAATGGCAAAAAGCAATGAAATAAAGAGTTTACCCAAAGTAAAGAAAATACATGGTGTAGAGATTGAAAAAAAGCCTTGTGGCAAGTATTTTGAAGCTCTACAAACTTTAAAGAATTTGCCAGAAGACTTTATAAAAGAGCTTTCTGACAATGGACAGGAATTTAAAATATCAGAAATGTTTACAATGGAAAATATTATGACATTGGTAACAAGATTACTTATTGTTATGCCTGATTTTACATTTGAATTTTTATCTAAATTACTAGAAATAGATAGAAAAGTATTAGAAGAACAACTTACACCAAAAGAATTATTAGATGTTATTCAAGAATTTTGGAAAATCAATGAACTAGAAAGTTTTTTCGCTCAAATGAAGCCAATATTGAGCAAAATTACAACCCTAATTGGCTTCAAAGAACCATTGCAATTTGTATCAAAATAGGAATAAGCAAGAAAGAATTTTTAGAAGATTATTATCCAGATGAAATCCCTATTATTATGCAAGAATATTCTGAACTAAATAAAACAAGTAATAGCGAAGAGGAAGAAGTAGGTGCAGAGGATTTCTAATAATAAAACTAATTTCGACAGACTTCGACATTTAATATATGTTATTATGTCTGCGGAGGAGATAGAATGAAACAAGGAAAATTTTTTATAATTTTAGCTATTTTTATCATTTTATTATTAATTTTAATAGGATTATTTATGGAAATTTTAAATAATGCAACAGGAAAAAACATTGAAGTATCTAAAAATGTAAATGAAACTATAAGTAGCAATAATAATTTAACTCAAAATAAAGAAATTACCGATGCAGAAATATTATCATTTGTTGAAAATGAAATAAAAAAGGAATTAAGACATCCAGAAGATGTTATATTTCAAAATGAAGAAGTAATAGGAAGGCAAGATAATCAATTTGTAGTTAGTGTATATAGCATTAGTAAAGATAAAAATAACGAAGAAGGAAGATTACATTTTGTTATGGGAATACAGAATGATAAAGGTAACTTAAAGACATTTAATATTGCAACAAATCAAGATAGTTGTAATGTTGATGTGGCAAAGGAATTTGAAGATTTAATATCTGAGAAAAAATATGACTTGATTTATGATAATTTATTTGCCAGTCTTTTAAAAGAAAGATTATCAAAACAAGAATTTGTAAACTATAACTTAGATTTAACAAATAGTAAAGTAGATGCTAAACCCGAAGTAGATAGTAATAACTATTTAAAATATATTACAACAACTATTAAAGATAAAAATGGACAATACTGGATAATGATTATAAAAAATGGAATGATTTATAGTTTTTCAAAAGTAATGATATAAAAAATTAACACTTGCATTTTGCAGGTGTTTTTCTTATGAGAAAAGGAAGTGAGAAAATGGCGAAAGAAACTCAAATAGGACAATTAGTAATTGATTTAAAAATAAAAACAGAAGCTCTTGAAAAAGGCTTGGAAACTGCAAAAAATAAATTAAAACAACTAGAAGAGGAAAACAAAAAAGTGCAAAGTAGCAATAGTCAGTTAGATGCTAGTTTTATAGCTATGTCAGCATCTATTGTAGCTTCTTTGGTAAAAATAACATCTGCAATAGATGAAGGAGTACAAAAGTATGTAAGTTATACTAATAGTATGCAAGCATTGCAAAAAACGGCAAAAGCTACTGATAATTCTATGGCTGATATATCAAAAACAATAGAAGATGTTAATAAATTAAAACTAATGGACGACTCAGATGTAACAGCTGCAACAAAGAATTTATTAACATATGGATTCACTGTAAAGCAAACAGGAGAAATCCTAAAAGTTTTACAAGATGCCGCTGTTGGAAACAGACAAGCTAATTATACATTATCAGAAGCCGTTAGAGTAACCACAGAACGGAATTAGAATGGAAAATTCAGTTTTATCAGATGCAGCTGGTGTACAAAAAAATATCTCAAAAATGTATGAAGATTATGCCCATTCCATAGGAAAAAGTACCGATGCTTTGACGCAAGCTGAAAAAGCACAAGCTGTGTATAACGGAATAATGGAAGAAGCGGGTATGTTTGCCGGTTCAGCTACTGAAATGGCTAGTGGATACCAAGGTGTACAAGCTCAATTAAATGCAACTAACTTAGAATTAAGCAGAACAATTGGCGAAAGTATGATACCTTCATTAACTCAATATAATACATTACAGTTGCAATTAACAAAAGGCATAACAGAATTTATAAAAAACAATAAAACAGCTTCAAGTGGAATAATAACATTAGGAGTAGGATTACTATCAACAATAACACTATTTACAGGAGCAAAGACAGCTATTTCAGCATATTCAAAAGCAACAGGAGTAGCTAATACAATAACAAAGACATTTACAGCTTCATTGATGTCAAATCCATTGTTTTGGGGAGGTCTTGCAATTACTGCTGGGATTACTGCATTAAATATCTTTGTTAATAAACAACAAGAAATTATTGATAAAGCGAATGAAGCTACTGAAAAATTAGAAAAAGAAGATGAAGCATTAAAGAATTTCATAAAAAATGGGCAATATACAGATAATGAGAAACAAACAGTTGAAAATGCAGAAAACGAAGCAGCTGAAATCGTAGCTGTTTATGAAGGAAAGGCTAAAAAAATAGAGTTAATCGAAAATAGAATCAAAGAGTTAAAAGATAAAGGCGAATGGAATAGATCCTACAACGATGATATGGAATTGGATAATCTAGAAAGTCAATTAAAAAAAGCTCAAAAATCAATGGAAGAATATAAGAAAGAATATTTCTCAGCTGGACAAACAATAGATTTTTACAAGCAAAAAGTAGACCTTTTAAGCAAATCTTTGGAAGTAAATGAAGGAAAACAGGCATACGCAAATGCTACGAACCAATCTGCGCATAGACAAACGTTAATCAATATAGCCCAAACAAAAGCTGATATACAAGGTAAACAAGAATTGCTTGACATATTGAAAAAAGGACAGACAACAACAGAAGAATATACAAATGCTAAAACACAATTGGTTAAGGTTTATCCAGAATTGGCAAAAGTTAATGAAAATACAATAAACAGTACACAAGCCATGATAGATTCTGAAAATGCAGCAGCAGATGCTGAGTGGGCTTTGGCACAAGTACAAATTCAAAAAAGTATAGTGGATTTACAAACTTTAAAAAGTAATAAAGATGAATATACTAAAATAGCAAATGCTATGCAAATGGAAACGGAAGAAGTTACAGCTTCACTTCAAAATCAAATAAATATATTATCTAATTTAGCAAAATTAACACCAAACGATTTTAAAGGAACTGTAACTTCAAGTTATACTCCTAAAAGGTCAACGTCGTCTAGTTCTAAAACATATCAAAATAAAGCCTTAGATAACTATAAAAAACAAATAGAATATAAAAAAGCATTAGACCAGATAAGTGTAAAACAAGAAATTTCAATGTATGAATATGCCTTAAAAAAATATGCTAAAACATCTGATGAGAAAAATGAAATAAGACAAAAAGTATATGAATTAAATAAAGAACTAGCACAAAAAGAAAAAGACTTGATAGACCAACAGACAGAAGACTATGAGAATTATATACAAGACCAAAAAAATGCAAGAGGTGCAGCATATGATATTACAGAACAAACTACGGATTACAACAAGATAATACAAATACATAGAAATTATCTAAATCAAATAATGAAGGACGAAAGATTATCTTTGGATGAGCGAAAAGAAATATACAGAGAAGAACTAAATACTATTCGTGATTATGAACAACAAAAACGTGATTTAAGAGTAGAACAGATAGATAATACAGTAACTCAATTAACAAATGCCATAACAAAGCAACTAGAAGAAATGCAAGAAAAAGACAAGGCATTTATAGATGCACAAATAGAAGAAGTAGAAAAATTGAAAGAAATTCGTATTAACGCTATAAATGCGGAATATGATGCTAAAATAGAAGCCATAGAAAAAGAATTAGAAGCATTAGACAAAGCAGAACAGCAAAAATCACGAGACGAAGAAGATGCAGAATATGAAAAAAAGAAAATCAGACTTCAACAATTGATAGATTATGAACATGACGCAACAACAAAAGCTAATTATCAAAAAGAATTAGATAAGTTAGTGGCTGAATATCAAAAAACATTGGATAGTAGAGCGTTAGAGGATAAAAAAGAAGCATTAAATGCACAAAAAGATTTATTAGAACAAGAACAGGAAGATAAAACACAAGCGATTGAAGATGAGACAGACAAGCAAAAAGAACAGTACAATAAGCAACTAGAAAATTTAGAAGATTATTATAGCAAGCAAATAGATAAGGCTCAGGAAACAGCCGAAAAAATGTTATTAAATGTAGAACAAAATCAAGATAAAATATTAGAGTTATTAAAAAGTTATGGAGATGCTTACGAAATTACAGGTCAAAGTTTAGGCGAAAAGCTTGCACAGGGAATTAACGAAGGAATAACAAGTAAAATAGAAAATATGATACAAAGAGTTCAAGACTCAATAAATGCTGGAATAGAAAGCAAGATAAAAGAATGGACATCAGGAATGTATCGATATGAAGAAGGAAGCAATAAACCTCAAACTCAGACTATAAATGTATATCAAACTAATAACATTGAACAAAACCCAGAAATGCCAAGCGAAACTTATAGAAAATTAAGAAATATAGACGAACAATTGGCATCAAGTTTAGCAGGAATGTAGGTGGTAAAATGCAAAAATTAGAAATAATCAATTTAGCTTTAAATGAAAATATAGTATTTGATAGTGTAGGAAATCCAGAAGAAGATATACTTTTAAGCCATATTGAAGGATTAGGGCATCCACGGAGCAACTTCACAAAAAAGCCAAGGAGTAAATCAAGATGGATGTAATAGTGAAGACAGTTTATTAGATGCAAGAGTTATTAAATTAAAGGCAACAATCAGAACCAAAAATAGATTAAAACTATATGAATTAAGACGAAAAATAATGCGAATAATAAATCCTAAAACATATAATTCTCAAACAAATAAAAGAGGAGAGTTATTGATTTATTATACAAATGACTATAAGAAATATAGAATATATGGAAAAGTGGAAGATAGTGCAGAATTCAATGATAGAAAGAATAATCATGATACTGCAACTATCTCTTTTTATTGCCAAGATCCATATTGGTTAGATGAAAAAGGACAAGATATTGATATAAAATCTGTTTCAGGTGGACTTAAATTTCCTCTTACACTTGCAACAACATTTTCTAATGTAAGCTTTTATAAAGAAATCGAAAATTTGGGAGATGTTGAAGCACCTGTTCAAATAGAATATATTGGACCAGCTAAAAATCCCAAAATAGCAAACAAAACGACAGGAGAATATATACAAGTGAATATGGAAATAGGAGAAAAAGAAAAATTAGTAATAGACACCAGGGAAGGAAAAGAAACTGTTAATCTTATAACACCAAACGAAACAAAAGATGTATATAACGAAATCGATTTAACGTCTACATTTTTTAAATTAATAGTAGGAAAGAACTTAATCGAGTATAGTTCAGATATAGAGGGAGCAAAAGATAGAGTAACTATAAAAGACTATACTAATAAGTATGTAGGTGTTTAAATGAATTGTATAGAAATAATAAATACTAACTTTGAACTTTTAGGCATCATTACTAATTTTGAAAGCCTTATTTGTATATGGAATTATTATGAATGTGGAACTTTTGAATTAACTATCAATAAAAATAAAGCAAACACAAGCAAACTAAAAAAAGATAACATGTTAATAGTTAATAAAAGGGATGACAAAATTCTTTTGATAGATAAAGTAGTAATTGATACAAACAAAAATAGTAAAACAATGAAAGTAACAGGACCTTGCATAAAAGGAATCACAAAAAGAAGAATAATTGCTACAAATGGATATGATAGAGTATCAGAAGATTACGCAGAAAATATACAAAAACATTATTTAAAAAATCATTTAGTAGAAAGCTATTACGATAATATAAGAACACCAGAAAGAGATATTCCATGGATTAAGATAGCACCAACACAAAATAGAGGTATCAAGACAGTATGGCAAGCAAGACTAACTAATTTGCATGACGAAGAAAAACATATAAGTGAAGACACAGGACTAGGATGGTATGGCTATTTAAGTAGAACAGAAAAATGTATTTATTTTGACAGTCTAAGAGGTACTGACAGAACTGTAAATCAAATAGAAAATCCAACTACACATGAACTTTTAAAAAAATTTACTCACGCACAATTACAATCATATACACACGAGCAACTACAAGGAACAATAAAGCATCCTTATATAGTATTTAGCGAAAAAAAGAAAAATTTACTTGAAGGAAAAACAACAGACGATAATTCAAATTATAAAAATGTTGGATATGTTGCTGGAAAAGGCGAAAATGAAGATAGACTTATAATTGTTCTTGGAACTGCAACAGGATTTGATAGAAGAGAAGTTTTAATAGACCTAAATAATATAGAAGAAGCAGACGAATTGAAAACAGAGGGGCAAAAGAAATTAGATACATATAAGATAATTCAAAGCGTAGAAGGAAAAGTATATCAAATTCCAAATATGGAATGGGAAAAAGATTTCTTTTTAGGAGATTTAGTAACTCTTGAAAGTGATGGAATATATGAAGATAAACGTATAATTCAAGCAAAAGAAATATATGAAAGAAATAATAAAACAGTAGAATTAGGCTTTGGAGATAAAGTGCCAAGTCTAGGGGAAGAAATAAAAAGAATAATAACAAGACCTATAAATTAAATTAGGTCTTGTTTTTATAGAAAGGAAAGAAGATGTCAGGAGAAATAAAATTAAAAAGTTTTCCATTTGATTCAATGGATGTATTAAATTCTGAAAGTGGAAAAATGGAGCCAGACAGACTTTATGAAGCCGAAATATTTAGAAAATATTTTGCTAAATTTTTAAGCAATGGGATTTATTTTGGACACTACAAAAATTATGGCGAAAATGGAATGAAAGTTACATCAAATGGAGGACTCAATATAAAAGTAAATGCAGGAGCTGGAATAATAGAAGGGGCAGACTTTGAAAATGAAGAAGACAAGATATTTACATTAGAAAGACCAACTAGTGGAAATCGTATTGACAGAGTTGTTGTAAAATTAGATAAAACACTAGCAGTAAGAGAAACAAAGTTATATATCAAGGCAGGAAATGGAACAACACCAGCTTCATTGCAAAGAGATAACAATATTTATGAAATATGCTTGGCAGAGGTAACTGTAAAAAGTACATCTAATATTGAAGCCTCAGATGTTGTTGATAAAAGATTAGATAAAACACTTTGTGGAATAGTTAATTCTTTAATTAGTGTTGACGGAGAGGATCTATATCAACAATTTCAAGATTATATAGAAAATATAAAAACTAATTTAGTATTGAAAAACCAAGATAATACGATAACTGGCAAACTAATAGTAAATGGAGGTGTTGAAGCAGATGTCAAAGGAAATGTTAGTGGTTCTTCTAATAGTTGTACAGGCAATGCTGCTACTGCTACTACTGCCAAAAGTTGTAGTCGGAAATAGTGCGACTGCAACTAATGCATATAAATTAGGGGGAAAATCATCAACCGAATATATTACGAAAGGAAATTTTGCAGTATTAACTGGAACAATAACAATGCCAGAAGCAGAAGATGAAAATTTATTGGGTACAACAACAGTAAATTATCCTTCTGGCTTTACAAAAGATAATTGTATTGTTGTTTCAATAATGTCTCATAATACAGTGCATATAGATTGGTGGGCAACCCCACAAACTCCATCTTCAAGTTCAATGTTATTAGGAAATGGAGATACAAAAGTTATTCTTAAGCCTTCGGGGATAACTATTATGTCAGCAAAAGTAGCTTCTGTGGCAGCACGAAAAGATGTTACTTACAAATTAGTTATTATGAAAATAAGTTAGGAGGTCTGTATAAATGTCTGATTACACAGAACATTATAATTTAAAAAAACCGAAGCAAAGCGAAAGTTATAATGTGGATGATGCTAATACGAACAATACTATTATAGATACAACATTGTTTGGAAAAGTTGATAAAATACCAGGAAAAGGACTTTCACAAAATGATTTTACCGACAGTTACAAGAAAAAAATTGATACGTTGCAAAACATATACAAATACAAAGGCTCAGTTGAAACATTAGAAGATTTAAACAACATAACAGGAGCAAAAGGCGGAGATGTATACAATGTAATTTCAGAAAATAAAGATTATGCTTTTAATGAAAATGAAAATAAGTGGGACGAGCTAGGAAGTGCAACTAATGTAGACGATTTAGCCACAAAGACAGAAATAAAAACAACAAAATATAAGCTGATATTAAGTAGCAATTTAGATGCAGGATCTACAATAACAGTACCCGCCAATTATAAAGTAGGAGAAGAGTGTTTAGATGTGTATTTTATGGGAGAATTATTAAGGAAAAGTTCAGACGAAGAGGGAACAGATGGGCATTATCAAGAAATAGGAGAAAGTGGAAGCATAAGCAATCAAATAAAAATAACATCTGACTGGGGCTGTGAAGAAGGAGAATATTTCGATTTCGTAATAAGGGGGGAATATAATGCTTAATACATTTACAAAGTTAAAGCAAATGATTAAAGAAATAAACTCAAAAGAAACCGTTCTTTGGAGTGGCATTTCAGCAGGTGGGAATGCAATCAATGTAAATGTAAATGGATATAAAAGACTTCGAGTAAAAGTTCGTATGTCTGGAATTATAGATTTTTTAGAAATTGACTTAAATATTCAAACAATAAACATTGAAAAAAACGGAGTTTATTATAAATATGGAAATGCAGTTGCTGCTGGTGCTATGGATGGAACACAATATTTGAATAAATGTTCTGTTGCTGTTAGTGGCGATAAAACAAAAGTAATAGGGTATGGTTTTGGCTATTCTAATCTAGCACACAGCTGGAACTTCCAAGATAGAGATAGCTCAGCAGATACTTGGGGTGTTTTAAAAATCGTAGGAATAAAATAGAAAGGAAGAAAAAATATGGATGTTGAAGTGGCAATTGCTCACCTAGAGGAACGAGAAAAATCAAATACAAAAAGGCTAAATGAACATGACGAGCAAATAAAAGAACTGCAAAATACATATACGATTATGGAAAAAATGGATTATCGAATGAGCAATATGGAAAATAATGTTTCAGAAATAAAAGAAGATATTCAAAAAGGAAAAGAGCAAAAAGGTATGAAATGGGATAAATTGATTGATTATTTATTTTATGCAATACTAGCATTTGCTCTTTTTAAATTAGGTTTAAAATAGAAGGGAGAGAAAATTATGGAAAAATTAAAAACAATAGCAAAATATTTAACAAACGTACTAGCAATAATAAGTGCATTAGTCGCAGGAATAAATGCCGTAGATGGTATAACAATACCATATGCAATACAAATAGTGCAAGTTATAGCAGTAATTCAAGGTGTAATAGGTACTTACTTGTTAGGACAAAAAGCAATAAGCAATAAGGAGGAGCAAGCAAATGAAAAATAAAATCGCTGAAAGCCTTGTGGCTGTACACACACACACACACAGTATTACTAAAAAAATAAAAAAAGAAATGGGGTGCTATCATGATACCCCAATATGCTAAGAATAAAATGAAGAATAAATTTAAAAATAGTGATATAACATATTTTGAACCCGATAATGCTAGCAATTATGAAGGTTATGGAAATAGCTTTTATTACAAAGTAGGAAGTAGAGTTCATTTACATATTGGTATAAAAATAGAAAATACTGCAAATACGCAACTTTATACATTACCAGAACAATATAGACCATTTGCAATTGCTACCGCAATTGGAACAGGTTCAAGTTTAAGCAATTTTGCGTCTGTTCAAGTTGACAATAACGGCAAAGTGTATGTAAATTCTCAATTTGGCTATGCAAATATTGATATCGAATATGATACTTTAAATAATTAAAAATAAGGAGGTACAATAATTATGAATTTAGGAGATTTTGGGGCATGGGCATTAGCCCAAA
>USMK01000025.1 GCA_900555835.1 uncultured Clostridium sp. | reverse complement strand
ACTGGTGTTCCTCCTAATATCTACGCATTTCACCGCTACACTAGGAATTCCGCTTTCCTCTCCTGCACTCAAGAAAAACAGTTTTAGTTGCAGTTCCTCAGTTAAGCCGAGGGATTTCACAACTAACTTATTTTCCCGTCTACGCACCCTTTACGCCCAATAATTCCGGATAACGCTTGCCCCCTATGTATTACCGCGGCTGCTGGCACATAGTTAGCCGGGGCTTATTCTACAGGTACCGTCTTTGTTCTTCCCTGTCTAAAATAGTTTACAATCCGAAAACCTTCTTCCTATACGCGGCGTCACTGCATCAGAGTTTCCTCCATTGTGCAATATTCCCGACTGCTGCCTCCCGTAGGAGTCTGGGCCGTATCTCAGTCCCAATGTGGCTGTTTTGCCTCTCAGCACAGCTACTGATCGTCGCCTTGGTATGCCGTTACCACACCAACTAGCTAATCAGACGCAAGCCCATCTACAAACGGATTACTCCTTTTCTAACTTCTTCATGCGAAGGCGTTAGCTTATGCGGTATTAGCAGCGATTTCTCGCTGTTGTTCCCCTTTTGTAGGCAGGTTGCTTACGTGTTACTCACCAGTCCGCCACTAACTTCTTTGATAAGTAAAACAAATCAAAGTCGTCCGTTCGACTTGCATGTCTTATGTGCGCCGCCAGCGTTTATCCTGAGCCAGGATCAAACTCTCTAGTTTTTGGTATATTAATTTATTATTAATATCTAGTTTGTTTGAGCTTTTCGCTCTTGGTTAAATTATTTTTTAGTACTAATCTTTCGATTGTACCGCTTGGTCTCTTAAAGGATTTTATTGTTTACTTTTCAATGTACTTCCGACATTTCTTAATGTCGTCAACGTCATTTATTTTAACACAGTTTATATTGTTTTGTCAACACTTTTTTGAAACTTTTTTAAAATATTTTTTGTTGATGTTTTGTCGGTTTTGGTCGTATTTTAGTGACCTCATTTATATTACCATTTTTCCTTCTAGAAGTCAATACTTTTTTGCTAATTTTTTTAACTTTTTTCTTATTTTTTAACCATTTTTCATTTCTTATTCATTTTAATTAAAAAAGAAGCATATTTTTGCTTCAATACACTTCTTTTTTTGATATATATTAAATGAATTTCTTTTATAAATCTTCCTTATTTAACATATTCATTCAATGGTTTTACTCTATAATTTAATTCTCCCATTTCTTCTGTTGGTACATAACCTGGTTTTGCATTTATAACATCTGGTATTCTATTTACTATACTAGCACAAGTAAGTTCAACAGTTGCTGGTCTATTAATTACTAATGTGGTTTCTGGCTCTCCTATTATTGTCCATTCGTTTTTATCGAAATCTTCTTTTGAATATACTTTTCCAATACATTCAGATTCAATAGTAATACCTTCCTCTGTTTCTGTGGTTACAACAGCGCTCATTCCTGTTGCTAATCCCGCCTTTACTGTCATTCCTAATGTTGAAGATTTAATATCTTCTTTATATGTTTGTGGTACACATTTTTGTGTTTGTGATTTTACTGTTAATCCTAATTTAGCACATAACCATCCGTTTACATTCCACATATATGATGGCATAAATTCACCACTATTTATTAGTTTTTGTCTTTCTTCTTCTGATATTTCGTCAGCAGATGCTACTTCCTTTTCAAATTCCTCCATTGTAAGTCCCGCACCATGTGCTTTTGCAAGAGCAATTCCATAGTCTTCAACATTGTAGCTAGAACTTCCTTTTATTTTCTTTATTGTATGAGTTGATCCTGCAATACTAGATATTAGTTGACCCCAATAAATATCTTGATATCCACTTCCTGTTATTGTACATCCTGTTTGTTTAGCCATTTCGTCTATTTTTTGTGTAGCTACTGGATTTGAATTTGCAGGGAAAAATGCCTCTTCGCAAGTTGTTATTGCATTTATTCCTAGTTTAGCACATAGCATTAAAGCATCTTCTACATCTTTAAATAAGCTCATTGTTGTTACAATTGCAATATCTGGTTTTGCTTCTTTCATCATTTCCTCTGCATCTGATAAAGAAACAATTTTTACGCCTTTTGCTTCTGTTCCCATTACTTCACCAATGTCTTTTCCAATAACTGCTGGATTTACATCAACTGCACCTACAATCTCTGCTCCTTTTTCATACACATATCTCATTGTGTATACACTCATTTTTCCGGTTCCATATTGAACTACTTTGATTTTTCTATCCAAAAAAATCACTCCTTTCTACATATATAGATTATATCTATAACTTTGTAAAATATGCAAGTGTTTTTTGTAATTTTTTCATGATTTTTGCACATAAAAAAACGTATTAAATATCTTAATAATATTTAATACGTTTTTTATTTATGATGCATTCTCTTGCTTTTTAGCCTGAACTCTTTTGCGTTTTGGTTCTTTCTTTTCAGCAACTTTATTTTCATTTATAATTAGCTTAGGTGGCTCTTTTCCTTCTGCTGTCGCCTTTGTTATTATGCAAGTTTCTATTTTAGGATTTGAAGGTATATCAAACATTACATCTCTCATAATCTCTTCTACAATAGAACGTAATCCTCTTGCACCAGTATTTCTTTCTATTGCTTTATCTACAATAGTTTCTAGTGCTTCTGGTTCAAATTCTAATTTTACTCCATCTAATTCAACTAATTTTTTATATTGCTTCATTAACGCATTTTTAGGCTCTGTAAAGATTTTAATTAGAGCACTTCTATCTAATTCGTGTAATGTAGCAATTATAGGCAATCTCCCCACAAATTCTGGAATTAAACCAAATTTCAATAAATCTTGTGGTAGCATTTCTTCAAATACTTCAAATCTTTTTAAATCTTTCTTGCTTTCGATTTCAGCTCCAAAGCCTATTGATTTCTTGCCTATTCTGTCTTTTATAATATTTTCTAATCCTTCAAAAGCACCTCCGCAAATAAACAATATATTTGCAGTGTTAATTTGTAAAAACTCTTGATGTGGATGTTTTCTACCACCTTGTGGTGGTACAGACGCAGTTGTTCCTTCTATAATTTTTAGTAAAGACTGTTGTACACCTTCTCCACTAACATCTCTTGTTATTGAAGGATTTTCTGATTTTCTAGATATTTTATCTATTTCGTCTATATAAATTATTCCTTTTTCAGCTCTTTCTATATCATAATCAGCTGATTGTATCAGTTTTAGAAGTATGTTTTCTACATCTTCTCCAACATACCCAGCTTCTGTAAGAGTGGTTGCATCCGCTATTGCAAATGGAACATTTAATACTCTTGCAAGAGTTTGTGCAAGCAATGTTTTTCCTGAACCCGTTGGCCCCAATAATAAAATATTGCTTTTTTGAATTTCAACATCATTTATTTCTTTACTTGAATTTATTCTTTTATAATGATTATACACAGCTACTGACAAGGTTTTTTTAGCATCTTCCTGTCCAATAACATATTCGTCTAAAACCTTTTTTATTTCAGCAGGTGTTGGTATTTCTTCTAATTCTGGTACATTTTCTCCTACTTCTTCGTCGTAAAATTCGTCTTCCAGTATACTTCCACATACTTTTATACACTCGTCGCAAATATATACCCCAGGTCCTGCAACTATTCTTTTTACATTTTCTTGTGTTTTACCGCAAAAAGAACATTTTATTGTTTGTTTACCGCTATTTCCTTTTGGCATTTAAGCACCTCTTTTAAATATTTATTTTATTCTTTTGTTATGGTCTTTTTTCTATAATTCCATCAATTAATCCATATTTTAAAGCTTCTTCTGCTGTCATGTAATTGTCTCTTTCAGTATCTTTTTCAATTACATCTAGTGGTTGCCCTGTTTTTTCGCTTAAAATCTTGTTTAATTTCTCCCTTGTTTTTACCATATGATCTGCATGGATTTTAATTTCAGTTGTTTGTCCTGAAAGTCCACCACCACCAATCAATGGTTGATGTATCAATATTTCAGCATTTGGTGTAGCAAATCTTTTGCCTTTTTCACCACATGCTAAAAGTACAGCTCCCATACTAGCAGCCATTCCAACGCAAATTGTTGAAACTGGGCATTTTATATAATTTATGGTATCTACAATAGCCATTCCGTCTGTTATAGAACCTCCTGGGCTATTTATATATAAATGTATTTCTTTATCTGGATCTTCTGACTCCAAAAACAATAATTGCGCTACAACTAAGCTAGCAGATGCGCTATTTACGTCTTCTGCTAAAAATATTATTCTATCTTTTAAAAGTCTAGAAAAAATATCATATGATCTTTCTCCTCTTGATGTTTGTTCAATTACATATGGAACTAAACTGTTTTTTTCCATAAACATTCCTCCTATTTTATCTTAGCGTTACTTAATATGTAATCAATTGTTTTTTCATAACTTAAATTTTCTTTTACATATTTCTTTAACTCTTCGTTTTTCTCTAATTCTTCTTTTGATTTTCCATAAGATTTTGCAAGTTCTTCTAGTTTTTCAGCAATATCTGCATCTGTTACTTCAATTTTAGCATCTTTTGAAACTGCTTCTAATACTAATCTTGATTTTACAGATTCTTTTGCTTGTTCTTCATAATCTTTTTTAAAGTCTTCCTCTGTTTTACCTATCATTTGTAAGTATTTAGCTAAATTTAATCCTTGATAACTTAAATTCATATCCATATCTTGCATTATTCTGCTTAATTCTGTTTCAATCATTCCAGATGGAATATCAACTTCTGCGTTATCGCATACTGCTTTTATTGCAGCATCTTCTTTTTCGTGTTTTGCTCTATGTTCATTTTCTTCTTCATCTCTTTTTCTGATGCTTGCTTTTAGTTCTTCTAATGTGTCATATTCACTTACGTCTTTTGCAAATTCGTCATCTATTTTAGGTAATTCTTTTTTCTTAATTTCGTGTAATTTTACTTTGAACATCGCATCTTTTCCAGCTAAATCTTCTGAGAAGTATTTTTCTGGGAATTTAACATTTATTTCTTTTTCTTCTCCAACTTTCATTCCAATTACTTGGTCTTCAAATCCATCTATAAATGAATGGCTTCCTATTTCTAATTCATGGTTTTCTGCTTTTCCACCATCAAAAGCTACTCCATCTACAAATCCCTCAAAATCAATAACAGCAACATCTTTATCTTCAACTGCTCTATCTTCTACTGTTACAAGTCTTGAATTTTTATCTGCAATTGCTTCAATTTCTTTTTCTATATCTTCGTCAGATACATTATACTCTATTTTTGGTATTTCTATACCTTTATATTTTCCAAGTTTTACCTCAGGTTTAATTTGTACAACTGCTGTAAACACTAATTCTTTTCCTTTTTCCATTTGTGTTATATCTATTTTAGGGCTACTTACAACTTCTAAATCATTTGCTTTTATAGCTTCTTCATATACTTCTGGAACAACTTCATTAAAAGCATCCTCATAGAATATTTCTGGTCCATAATGTTTTTCTACTATATTATATGGTGCTTTTCCCTTTCTAAATCCTGGTATATTAAAATATCTTGCATTTTTTTGGTATACAGTTTTCATCCCTTGTTCAAATTTTTCTGCTTCGATAGTAAATTCTAATTTTACTTCATTTTTGTTCTCTGTTTTTTTAACTTTTATACTCATTTACTTTCAATCCTTCCAAACATAATTTTTTATTTGCCCTAACATTATACCACACAATTCCAAATTTGCAACCCCTTCACCTGAAAAAACGCCAAAAAGACATACATTTGTATGTCTTTTTAGTATTGATTATAGTTTTACATTTCTTTTAACCATTTAAAACAAAGCCATAAAAAAAGATACACTAGTACAATAGCCCAAGCTCCTAGGCACCACTCAAACAGAGCACTCCCTGATATGTTCACAATCATATTTTGATAAGCTTCTTGTTCAGCTAATCTCAAAATCACATATGCAACAATTCCAACACAAACTATGGCTTTGAATTCTTTAAGTACAGTTAAAATAAAGTTTTGCATTTTTTTCCTCCTAGCTTCCTTAAAAATACCATTATTCCAGTAAATTCCTATTTGATTATTACTTTCCTCTAAAACTCCATAACCTAAACTTTTGAAATAATCAATACTTTCTGGAATAATAAGTATATCTCGTCTAAGAATTACTCCTCCCTTTCCATTCTCCAGTGCAGGTAATATATATTTATTATTTATTTCCTCCACATTGTCAAGTATTCTCTTAGAGTATCTTTGGCTAGTTTTTTTGTTTAATTGTTCAGCGGTTTCAACCATAATCATTTCCTCCCTTATGCCTCAACATTGTTGTCTCGTGTTAGAGGCTTTATAAATTTTATATTTTTTATTTTATCATACTTTACATAATTAGTCAAGAGTGTATCCTCTCACAAATACAGCAAAAGAGAGCCCTATATAGAGCTCTCTTTGCATATTAGCTTTTTTTAAGCTACGTCTTTCGAAGTGCAGACCTCAATCATCTTCTTCAAGTCGCTTTCGATTTTCAGCGATGCATCTTGACGTGTCTTGATGCCTTCTTGAACAATTTGGTTGCAGGTTTTCACTGTTTCGATAATGTCACCAGTAATTTTGCTTATTGTTGCAACATCAATAGCACCTTTTTCCATCTGCTTTGCTGCCGCAATTGTCAGTTTTTTGTTTCTTTCAGAATTGATAACCAACATCTTATTTGTAGCTTGTCTTACCAACTCATTTGCAGAAAATGCTTCATCAACACTTTGCATTCCCAAAGCCACAACCATTTGAGATTTCCAAATTGGAATCGTAGTAACAACTGTGGATTTGATAGCTTCCGAAATACTTTCAGCAGACTTTTGCAAATTTCTAATTTGCGCCCATTGAGTAGCCGTAATTGCAAGAGAAGTTCGAAGGTCATACAGCCTTCTATCCCAGCGGAGATAATCATCTTTAATTACAGACAATTCATGCATTTTAGCCAAATCATTAGTCGCTTCTGCTTTAATCATCTCCTGTTCCAAATTGACTTGTTTATCTCTTTGGATTTCTTCGCCAGCAATAATTGCCAAACTCAAATTTTTACAGTTTTCTTGATTTTGTTGCATATAAGCATCCAACTCTGTAAGAAGCTTCTCCATGTCCTTTTCCTTAACTTGCAATTGTTGCATTATCTTTTCAATGTTACCAGCAAGTGAAGTATAATTTGCTCTCAAAGTAACCGTTGCTGGAAACTTTTTCTTGAACCATCTGAAAAATCCTCCTTTATCATCATAAGTATAATTATAATCTTCTAAGCTTTTAATCAAATCTGCAATGATAACACCAGTTTCTTTCAGTTCATTTGTTCTAGTTTTATTGAGCATACGGTTAGATAATACGCCAATTTGTGCTTGCTCACTTGCGCCAAATAATGCAACAGCACTTCTATTGGAAAGGTCAATTTTTTTAAGTTCGTCAACAATCCTTCTTTCTTCTGGTGTTAACTCTCTTTGACTACTTGCATTTCCAATATTGACTTCCTGAGATTTATTCACAACAATATTGTTATTAGTTTCCATTTTAACTTCCTCCTGTATAAAAAAATCATTTTGTTAATGAAAACAAACTCTGGACTCTGCCCTCCTTTTTTAATTCAAAATTCCTTGAATTAAATTTGTATTATGTAAAATACATTATTATTTTACCACTTTTATCTAGTTATGTCAACCTTTTCTTTTCCCCATTCTTTTAATTCTAGTTCCATCTCTTTTATAACACCATTATTTTTTGCATATTCATCTCTTCCTCTTACCAAATCTTTTAGTAACATACCACTTACAATTGGTAACCTTATTTTATCTGTTGCTTTTATGCTATCTTCCAATATAACTTGTGAAAAATTCTTCTCCAAACCTATATATTTTGTAGAAATTTTATCTAGTACGATATTTTTTTGCATATTAACTAATAATTCTGCATTTTCTATTTCGGGTTCTAAATATATTTCGTTTATAACTCCATCGTTATCTACCTCTATAACATAATAATTTTCTTCTTTATTATACCCTTTTATTTCAAAACTCTGGTTTTCCAAATTAGCTATACTATTACATTTTGTATTTCCTATCATTATAGCCTCTTTAAATCCTTTGCTGATTTCGCTATTTAGCCCATTTTCACTCACATTTGCTCCACTAACTTCTCTTATATATCTAGTAAACTTTTGCAATTCTGAATTTTCTTTCTCTTTTTCTACATCTTGCAATAATTTACTTTCAAAAGCAGAAATACTTATTATAATTTCCTCTTTTGATTCTCTATTTATTATTAAATTCATTATGCCTATTATTTTTTCGGCATTTTCCTTATACAAGTCTGTATTCTTTTTTAATTTTTCATTTAAATTTATTAAACTTTCTATTTTTTCTTTATATGTCATAGTTTCCCCCTTATTATCAATAATATAGAGGAAATCTAATTTAGAATTCCTCTATTTTAAGTAATATTACAGATATTCTGTTTTATTGTATTTTCTTAGGACCTCCCTATAAAATCTAATAAACTCATTTCTGTCTCCTTCTTCTAAAAATTCGGAATTATTTAGCTGAGCTATTCTTTTATCTATTACAACATCCAATTCAGGTAAAATATTCATACCTTTAAGCTCATGTAATAGTGATAGCTTTTGTTTCATAAGAGTTTCTAATTTTTGCTCTCTTAAATCGCCGAAAAAGCTAAATCCTTCTTTTTTAGATTTCCAAATTTCATAATCAGAGTTTATTTCTGAAAACCGTTTCCTTAAACTTTCAATTTTAGGAATCACACTTTGTAATTCTTGTGTTTGTTCTTCGGTATATTTATTAATGCCTAATAAACTATTATATCTAGCATCAACAATTTTGTGTTCATAATAAGCTCTAATTTCTGTTATAAAATCCCAAATACTACTTAATGCTATATCCATAATCTTACTCCCTTCTCTAAATTAATTAGAGGTTGTCATAAATATAATACTTATATATTTTACCACATTTTATGTAAAGTAGCAAGTCTTTTAAGCTAAAAAATGAGCCATATATTTATATAGCTCATTTTTTATTACGGTAATTACTTCTTTGGAGATATGTATAGATATTTAATTGAGACTTTTTCTCTATAATAATTCATTAAACAAGCATAGCCTGGTATGAATAATAATATTCCTCCAATTTTTATTGCAGGCCCCCAAAACATGGGTAATATAAAAAAACTAAGAAAAAGCGTTATAATGAAACTAATGACCAACACATAAAAAAATTTTTTATTTCTTTGGCATATATATTTCTCCTTTTCAACCTCAGCTCTAAATCTCTGTTCTTCTTTAGGTGTCCAAGTTATGATATACTTGACACCATTAAATCTCTCAGTTTTTAATTTAAAAAAGCTGTATCCTAATGCTTCCATATATTTTATTTCTTCTTCTCCTATATCCTTACACATTTCAAAATCATACTTGATGTGTTTAACACTACCATATCCATTTTTTAGAGCATCTGAAATATAGTGTTGAAAAATATATTCCACATTATTTAAAACTCTTTTTGATGCATATTTCTCAGTTTCTTTTTGGATTTCCTGTGCATTCATTACCATAAATATTCCTCCTTCGTCGCCCCTCAGTTGTCTCGTGTTTAGAGGCTTTTATAATTTTTATGCTCTTTTATTTTACATTACTTTACATAATTTGTCAAGATAAAAAACAGACTATAATTTGTATAGTCTGTTTTTATTATGGTAATTATTTACTGGGAGTTATGTACTTATATTTCGGGAAAAAATAAGCTTTTGCATTTGTTTCCTGAAACACCATTACTAATGGCAATAAGAATATAGAAGAAAACACTAATATATACCTATATATATATGCATTATTATATGTCCAAATAATTGCTATAATAGCCAATATTATCGTAATCAATCTGTTTATTACATATTTTTTTCTATCAATTAAGTATTTATTCTTACACTCTTCTTTTTCTTCTTGTGACCAAGCTATAATACAGAATTCCCCATTTGAATATTTTTCTTCTGGCAATAAAACAGTATACCCCAAAGCTTCATAATAACTTAATTCTGCTTCTCCCAAAAGTTTTCGAACCTCCCGTCCTTCCGCAATTTTCGTAGCTTCACGATCTTCCGCAAAATCACCAAATCTAGAGTTTCTAAAAATAATACTACCACATCCTTTTTTTATAGCAATAGAAATATAGCTTTGATAAATTTTTTCTACATTTTCTAAAGCTATTTGGGATGCATATTTTTGAGTTTCTTTTTGAATTTCTTGTACATTCTTTACCATAATAAATCCTCCTTTGTCGCCTCAATGTTGTCTTATATTTAGAGGCTTTTATAAATTTAATACCCTTTAATTTTACACCACTTTACATAATTTGTCAAGGTGGGTTGGTTTTATTTTTCTTTATGAAAAAAGTCCCCATACAAACTTTTACTTCCAAAAGTAGAATTTTGTACAGGGTTCTTTTTTAACAATTTACTAAAATTGCTATTTTTCAAAAACTATTTTTGCATCATTTTTTGTTTTTAGCCTCGTTTTGTTTCTTTTCTGCTAAGTCAATAAAATGTTCAAAGAAGTCATTGAAAAAACTTACTGGTCTATCCATAAAAGTTTCCTCAATCTCCTTAATAACAATATTACCTTTTCTTCCTCCCTTAGCATTTTCCCAAGAAACTTCACTTTTAAAAATGTTTTTTTCTCCTAGCAATGTCTTTTTCTCAATAATTAAGATATCAAATCCATCGTCGGCCAGTTTTTTTGCCACTTCCTGAAAAATGCGATAAGGAAACACCAGTTTAGTAACATCATTCGTGGTCTCAATTTTTTCCTTAATCTGTTTACAGATTTTGTCATACTGTTTTTGGTTAGACTCGTTTTTCAATGTAAATGCATTCATTTTTATTCCTCCTGTCAAAACTTTGATGCAAATAATTTTTGAAGTTAAATAAACTTTTAACAATTTTCATTATAACACAAAATATTCCAGCTTGCAAACCTTATGTTAATAGTAAGAAATCCAGCCATATATTTCATCATTATACTGTATAGCACAATGCACTAAGGCTAATATCCCCATATAAAAATAAATATTATTTCCTATACTGAATTCAAAACAATCCTCTCCCCACTTCTCTCAAAAAAAAGAACATTCCATTCAGAATGTTCTTTTTATGGACTACTTAAATTGTGTTTTGAAGATTTACAAAAATTCATTTCTTGCTGGGCTTTTTTGAAGCTGCAAGGATTCCGGCTTCGCAAATTATTTGTGCACGTTCGTTTAGCAATCCCCATTGGCCTTTTAAATCCCAATATGTTGCCATTCCATTTTTTATTTTGGAAATATCTGCACAATTTTGTAATACCACGTTTGGTGAGCCTGTTTTTACAAGAGCAAATCTTTGAACACCATATTTGAATATTTCAAATTCTTTTTGTGGATCAAAAAATCCCTTTCTTTCAGCAACTACCAAAACCGGTTTTTTTCTGATAATTACAACTATTTGCCGATATTGTTTTTCTTTTAAACTATGCATATTTTTTTGTTGCATCTTCATTTGTAATCCCTCCTTAAAATCGGAATATACTTATTATACCACTCTTTGCATGATTTTTCCACTTTTTTACACAATTTTGTTTAATTTAAAATTCAAATAATCTGAACTTATCATTTTTAGGTTTACTCCATTTATTATGCCTTCTTTTACATCTACTTGTTGTGCCCCGTGCAAATGGCCATATAAGCAGACTTTTACATTATATTTTCTCATTACTTCTAAAAATTCGTTCATTGGTGGATAATGCATACATACTATAAACTCACTATTTTCGCCATATTTTTTTATCCCATCTTCAAATGATAATTCTAGTCTTGCTACTTCTCTTTTTATCATTTTTTCTAAGTTTCCGTCTTCTAGTGCAGACCAGCCTCTGGTTCCTACTATTACATAGTTTTCAAATTTATAGCTATTGTTATAAAGAAAATCTATTTTCTCAAATCCATTGTCCAGCAAGTATTTTCTCATATTGGTAACTGTTGTCCACCAATAATCATGATTTCCTTTTAGCATTATTTTGTATCCTGGCAGATTATTTAAATATTCAAAATCTGGATATGTATCTTCTAAATATGTTGCCCACGAAAAATCTCCTGGTAAAAGTACCACATCATCTTCTTTTACTTTTTTTAGCCAATCTTCTTTTATTTTTGTTTCGTGATTTTTCCAGTTTGCTCCGAAATATATCCATTGGTTTGCTATGTTTAAATGACAAATGAAGATCTGCTATTGCATATATACTCATTTCCTCACCACTCTTTATTCTCCAATTTTTAAATTGGGTACAGCATTTAATTTTAAATCAGAACGTTTTCCATTTATATAATCGTAATATCCTGCTGAAGCTATCATTGCTGCATTGTCTGTACATAATTTTAATTCTGGGTAATACACTTTTATTCCTTGACTTTCTAGTTTTGAAAATTCATTTCTTATATAGCTATTAGCAGATACGCCACCTGCTAATGCTAATCTTTGTAAACCTGTTTGTTTTAATGCTTCTAATGAGTTTTTTACTAATACTTCTGCTACATTTTTCTCAAAACTTGCACATAAATCCGCTTTATTTATATCTGAATTTTTATGATACAAATTCAATACTGCTGTTTTTATTCCACTAAAACTAAAATTCAAATTATCTGTATGAGTTTTAGGCAAAGCTATATTCGGCTTACCTTCTTTGGCTAATTTATCCACTTTGGGTCCACCTGGATAGCCAAGTCCAACTACTCTTGCAACTTTATCAAAGGCTTCTCCAACAGCATCATCTTTGGTTCTTCCCAATATTTCAAAATCTTTATATGATTTTATATGCACTAAGTGTGTATGTCCTCCTGATATTACTAAGCAAATAAATGGTGGTTCTAATTCCTTGTAAGTAATATAGTTTGCTGAAATGTGCCCTTCTATATGGTTTACTCCAACTAATGGCTTTCCAGTTGCAAAACTTAGTGCTTTTGCATATGATACCCCTACTAATAAAGCTCCGACCAAGCCAGGTCCATATGTAGGGGCTATTACATCTATGTCTTCTAAATCCACATTAGCATCTGCCAACGCTTGCTTTACTACTGCATTTATAACTTCTGTATGGCATCTTGATGCTATTTCTGGTACTACTCCACCAAATTTTTCGTGTATTTTTATTTGAGAATTTATTACATTTGATAAAACTTCTCTTCCATTTTTTACAACAGCAGCTGCGGTTTCGTCGCAACTGCTTTCTATTCCAAGTACTAATATTTCTTTTTCCATTTCAATCTCCTAAATGAACAATGAAATTATTTGTGATACTACAAAAGCATATCCATTATATACTAAATTTAAGATTGGGCTTATGATATTACTTGCAATTCCTGTTACAAATATTATTAAAAATCCAATATAAAAGTACATCTGATTTGTTTCAAACCATTGTCTTGCATTATATGGCAAGAAATACATCAATATTTTTGAACCATCTAATGGTGGCAATGGTATTAGGTTAAATACTCCTAATCCTAAATTTATCATTACGGTATAATTTACAATTTGTGATATATAAAAAGTTAACTCATTTGTTATAAATCCATATGTTATCATTGCATAATAAATTATCATAAACACAAAAGCAAGTACAAAATTCATTAATGGACCAGCAGCAGATACTATGGCTTCTGCTTTTCTTAAATCCATATTTCTGTTAAAATTTCTTGGGTCTATCTCTACTGGTTTACCCCATCCAAAACCTGCAAACACAAGCATTGCAAGTCCAATTGGATCAATATGTGAAAATGGATTTAAGTTTAATCTTCCTTGAATTCTTGGTGTATCATCTCCAAGTTTATCAGCCGCCTTTGCATGAGCATATTCATGAAAGGTTATTGCTATAAGCACTCCTGGTATTGTAAGCACCAATGCAAGCAACTTTTCTCCCGTCATTCCTGCCAAAAAGTTAATTGCAAAAATTGCAATTATAACATATACAAATCTTTTATCAAAACTGAACATAAATATTCCTTTCTAATTCTAATTTAAAGGTCTCATTGTTGGGAATAGTAATACATCTCTTATTGATGCTGAATCTGTAAGTAGCATTATTAGTCTGTCTATTCCTAATCCTAAGCCTCCTGTTGGTGGCATTCCGTATTCTAGTGCTGTTATAAAGTCTTCGTCCATCATGTTGGCTTCTTCATCTCCATTTTCTCTTGCTTCTACTTGTTTTAAGAATCTTTCATATTGGTCTATTGGATCATTTAATTCTGAGTATGCGTTTCCGTATTCTCTACCACCTATGAATAATTCAAATCTTTCTGTTAAGCGTTTATCGTCTACTTTTCTCTTTGTAAGTGGAGATACTTCTACTGGATAGTCACAAATGAAAGTTGGTTGTATTAAAGTTTCTTCAACTTTTTCTTCAAATACTAGATTGATAATATGTCCTCTTGTCATTGTTTCATCATATTCCAGTTTTAGATTTTTAGCAATTTCTTTTGCCTCTTCGTCTGTTTCTATTTCGTTAAAATCAATTCCCGTTACTTCTTTTATAGCATCTATCATTGTTATTCTTTTCCAACTTGGAGTTAAATCAATATCTGTTCCTTGGTATGTTATTTTGGTTGTTCCAAGTACATTTTTAGCTACTGTTGAGATTATTTCTTCTGCAATGTCCATCATATCATGATAATCTTCATATGCTGAATATAATTCTATATTTGTAAATTCCGGATTGTGTTTTATAGAAATACCTTCATTTCTAAACATTCTTCCCATTTCATAAACTTTATCAAATCCACCTACTATTAGCCTTTTTAGGTATAATTCGTTTGCAATTCTTAAATACATGTCCATATCAAGAGTATTGTGGTGTGTTACAAATGGTCTGGCAGCTGCTCCACCAGCAATTGTGTTTAGTATTGGTGTATCTACTTCTAAGTATCCTTTTGAATCTAAGACATTTCTTATTTCTTTTAATATTTTTGTTCTTTTCAAGAATGTTTCTTTTACTTCTGGATTAACAATTAAGTCTACATATCTTTGTCTGTATCTTAAATCTGTGTCTTTTAATCCATGAAATTTTTCTGGTAATGGTCTTAATGCTTTACAAAGTAATACAACTTCTTTTGCATGAATAGAAATTTCCTCTGTTCTTGTTTTAAATACAAAACCAGTTACACCGATTATATCTCCTATATCATATGTTTTAAATTCTTTGTATTTTTCTTCTCCTAAATCATTTAAACTAACATAACATTGAATTTTTCCTTGCATATCTTGAATATGGCAAAAAGATGCTTTTCCCATTACTCTTTTTCCAACAATTCTTCCAGCAATGCTAACATATTGTTCATTTAACTCATCAAAATTTTTTTTAACTTGTTCACTATTATGTGTTCTATTATATTTAGTAATCTCAAAAGGATCTTTTCCATTAGCTTGCAATTCTTCAAGCTTTTCCTTTCTTACTTTCATAAGTTTATTCATATCTAAATCTTGTTCTTCAATATTTTCCACTTAAATCTCTCCCATCTCAAAATTTCCAATATATTATATATCAGAAGCAAGGATTTGTAAAGGACAAACGCACAAAAAAACATCCCCGCGCAATTGCACGGGAACGTTTTTTAAGAATTAGTAGTTATTCCAATTAATAACGCTCCAGACATCATTATAGATGCCGGTAACGGTCCTAATCGGAGCAAGGAACTGAGTTACTTGCCCCCAAATGCCGCCAGGACGAACCTTTTTGGCAGAATCAACGATCAAGACCACAGGCTTGTCAATCCCAATTTTAGCAAGTTTGTCTAATGTAGTCTGCGGAGCAGGTACATCAATGGGTTCAACCTCATAGGTCGGGCCTTCTACCTTTTGCTCGGTAGATTTATTTGCCATTTTTACCAGCTTTACAAACAGCACTGCGTCTTCTTCGTTCATTACTATTATGTTTCTTTTTGGTTTGCCACTATTAGTTACGCGAAGACCAGTAGCGTCTTTGCCCAGCAAAAACTGTTGCATAGCTTCAATTTCCTCGAATTGGTAAAAACCGGTAACAGACTCGCCATTAAGGGTCTTTACAATAACTTTGGAATTGATAGAGCCTGCCAAACCAATGTAATCAGCGATTCCATTAGTAACTCTCAGATTCTGAGAAACAGGTTGATTGCTAACGACCGGTGCACCTTTAACAGGAACAACCATAGTATTCTCAGCAGCGAATGCTACAGCACTCGTAATAATCATTAATACAGTAAACATCATAGTCACTAAAGTTTTTTTCATTTTTAAATCCTCCTAATTCAATAAATTATAATGCTTGATGAAAAAAATTCGACGACTTTTGTTCTCCTCCTTAACGAACTACAAAATTGGCATTTCGCCTTACTATACTTTCATTATAGTATACTTTTCACCATTTTTCAAGTTTTTCATTATTTTTTGGCTAAAAATTGACTAAAATTTGAAATAATGATATAATTTAATTATGATTATTTTATTGATTTTTACGAAAGTTTAAATGTTTTAGGAGGTTTATTATGGATAATGAAAAAAAATCTTTATGGACAAGATTTAAAAGTTTTATAAAAAAGGTTATGCCTGGTAAAAAAACTTTGGCTATTGGAGCTGCGGCGGCTTCTATGATGGCAGCAAATATAGATAAAGCAGATGCTGCTGAACTAAGAGTTGATTTAAATGAAGGCAATCGCACAGTTGATACTGTAAAAGAAAATGCAACCTCTAACCCATTAAGAGTAAGTTTAAGTGATTCTCAAAATCCTACTGTTACAGTTGAAAAAAGCAGTTTAGAAAGGTTTGCCGATAACGTAAAAGCAACCAAAAATACTATTAACACAGTAAGAAATGGTGTTGGAAGTATAGAAAATGTGGCAAGTTCTATTGAAAATTTAGGCAAAAGCTCAAATATTGGTAATGTGATTTCTAATACAGAAAATACCATAAGAAGGACTGAAACAGCTACTCAAAAAGTTAATGAAAGTGAACAAGCTGTTTCTCAATTATTACAGGTTAATCAAGCTAGAAAAAAAATGTTAGAAGATAAAGGCTATACCGATGGTGCAAAAACATTGCAAAAGAATATAGACAATTTACAATCTAAAATACAAGTTACAGAAAAACAAGAAACAGTTGAAAAAACTAATACTGCAAAATTTGAAAATCAAAAAGTCGAAAATACTGCTAAGACAGAAAAGATTAAGCAAACAGTTGATAATTCAAAAGTCGAAAAAAACGAATTTAGCCATATTAAGTTTAACCCATTTGATAAAGAAGATGAATTATCTAATAAAATTGTAGATTTAAAAGTACAAGCATCACAAGCCAAATATAATAATGATATAGAGCTATACAACCAATTAACTTCTGAAATTAAAACATTAGAAGCTGAAAGAATTAAAATGACAGAAGCTAGAATCAACGATGGAGTTATTCCTGATGTTGCAGATGATTCTTCTGAATTCCAATCAAGAGATGTTTCTCCTGAAAAATTTGAAAAATTAACAGCATTTACTAATCTTTCTCCTGAATGGACTTCTGGTGAAAAATTAGCAGTACTTTCTAATGGATTAACAGATTTAAAATTAGCAATTAGTGATTGCAAGAAAAATGGAGACCAAATAACAGCTCAAAAGCTTGTAGAAGTTTATAATAAAGCAATGGTTCAACGTTACGAGCTTGCTGTTGAAGCTTCAAAAAATCCAAGTTCACCTGCAAATGAATTAAAAATGCCAGATTCATATCATACATACATTGCTAAAACAGTACATAGTAAAGCAACTAAAACAAAAAACATAAAAAATCCTGAATATAAGAAAGAAAATAAAAAAACAGTAGTTTCCCCTTATAAAGTAAACGACCCTAGTATTGATGCTGATAGCTTAGTTAATAGTATTTTTAATTCAAATGCCACTACTAGAGTAGACGAAACTAAACTTAATGATGTAAGTATGGGACAAATGGGAATTATTGAAGAAGACGAAAAAGTTGAAGTAAAACCAACAAAATCACAAATTAATGAAGAAAAATTACAAAATGTTAGTGTTGGACAGATGGGAACTTTTGAAGGTATAGATTTGGATGCTATGATAGACGAAGCTTTAAATACTAGAACTGCTAAGTCTGAAAATAAGAAAGAACAAAAAGTTATTAAGACTAATGATGATAAGAAAGAAACTAAAACTCAAAAAGCTAAAAATGTAAATCCGAATAAATCAGATTATATAGTCGGAAATAATGGAGAAAAAATTAACATAAACGATATATTTAATGATATCGGCATAAATGAACAAACATTTAGTAAACAAGATAAGTCTAAGGACGACGGACAAGAAAGATAGATAAAAAAAATAACAGATACCTTCGTGTATCTGTTATTTTTTGGCTTACATACCTACATATTTTGTAGTCTTCCTTCTATTTCTTCTAGCATTGATTTGTATTTTTCAAGTTTTGCTTTTTCTTCGTCTATTTTTGCTTGTGGTGCTTTTGATGTGAACCCTGGGTTTGATAGCATTTTTTCGGCTCTTTGTATTTCTGATATTGTTTTTGTTTTTTCTTGTTCTAGTCTTGCTTTTTCTTGTTCTATATCCACTAAATCTTCAAATGGTATGAATAATTTTACATCATTTTTTATTATTGATATTGCATTTTTGTCTATTCCCTCTTCGGTGTTTTGTAGTATAATTTCTTCTCCAAATCCTAATTTTTTTATGAATTCTTGTGATTCATTTATTGCATCTTTTAGTCTTTCTGTTACAAATATTAGTTTTGATTTTTTAGAAGGATGTACATTCATTTTTGTTCTTACATTTCTTATTTCTGTAATAATTTCTTTTAGTTTTTCTACTGTTTCTTCTTCGTTTTCGTAGTTTAATGTTTCTTTGTATTCTGGCCATTCTGATACCATTAGTTCTTTATCATTATAGTGTACTAAGCCACCATATATTTTTGATGTAACAAATGGCATAAATGGATGCAATAATTTTAATGCCATTCTAAATACATAGTCAAGTACGAAACAAACTCTTATCTTTTCTTCTTGATTTTCGCTGTATAATCTTGTTTTTACCATTTCAATATACCAGTCACAAAATTCGTTCCAAATAAAGTTGTATATATTATCAAGTGCAACTCCTAAGTCGTAATTTTCTATGTTTTTAGTAATATCTTTTATCGCTTTATTTAATTTGCTTATAATCCATTTATCTTCTATTTTTAGGCTATTTTCTTTGAATGAATGTGCTTTACCATCATAATTTTCGTTAAAGAATTTTATTACTTCTTTATCTTCTACTGAGTTCATTTTTATAAATTTAGCTGCATTCCATATTTTGTTTGCAAAGTTTGATGCTTGTTCTAGTTTTTCTGGCATATATCTTATATCATTTCCCATTGTTGTTCCAGAAAGTACAGAAAATCTTAATGCATCTGCACCATATCTTTCAATTATTTCAATTGGGTCAATTCCGTTTCCTAATGATTTTGACATTTTTCTTCCTTGAGAATCTCTTACAATCCCATGTACTACAATATCCTTAAATGGATTTTGGTTTGTTAATTCAAGTCCTTGTGTCATCATTCTTGATATCCAGAATGTTATAATATCATATCCTGTAACTAATACATTTGTTGGATAGAATGTTTTGTAATCTTCTGATTCTGTATTTGGCCAGCCTAATGTTGAGAATGGCCACAATGCTGAACTGAACCAAGTGTCTAATGAGTCTTCGTCTTGTTTTAATTTGGTTGCTCCACATTTTTCGCATTTTTCTGGCATTTGTTTTGCAACATTTATGTGTCCACATTCTTTGCAATAATATACTGGTATTCTGTGTCCCCACCATAATTGTCTTGATATACACCAGTCTTGGATATTATCTAGCCAGTTGAAGTACATTTTTTCGTATCTTTTTGGTACAAATTTTACTTCGTCATTTCTAACAGCATCTGCTGCTCTTTTAGCTAGCTCTTTCATGGCTACAAACCATTGCTCTGATATTCTTGGTTCTATTGTGCTGTGACATCTATAACATTTTCCAACATTGTGTGTATAGTCTTCTATTTTTACTAGATTTCCTAATTCTTGTAGCTTTTCTACTATTAGTTTTCTTGCCTCTATTGCAAGCATTCCTTTGTATTCTGGCACTAAATCGCCCATAATAGAGCTATCGTCAAATACTTCTATTATTTCTAGATTATGTCTTATTCCTGCTTGATAATCGTTTGGATCGTGTGCTGGTGTGATTTTTACGCATCCTGTTCCGAATTCTTTTTCTACAAATTCGTCTGCTATTATTGGTATTTCTTTATTCATTATTGGAAGAATACATTTTTTGCCTATTAAGTCTTGGTATCTTTCGTCGTCTGGATGTACGGCAATTGCTGTATCTCCAAGCATTGTTTCTGGTCTTGTTGTTGCCACTATAACATATCTGTTTGGTTCTCCTACTATTTGGTATCTAATATGCCATAAGTGTGATGGTTCGTCTTGGTATTCTACTTCTGCATCTGAAATTGTTGTATGACATGATGGACACCAATTTATCATTTTTTTGCCTTTATATATTAATCCTTTTTTGTATAGTTGTATGAATTGCTCTAATACAGCTTCGGTTAGTCCTTCATCCATTGTGAATCTGTTTCTTTCCCAGTCACATGAACATCCTAGTCTTCTTTGTTGTTTTTGTATTGTTCCACCATATTCTTTTGTCCAAGCCCATGCTCTTTCTAAGAATTGTTCTCTTGTGATGTCTGCTTTGGTTAGTCCTTCTTCTTGTTTCATTTTTGCTACAACTTTTACTTCTGTGGCTATTGCTGCATGGTCTGAGCCTGGTAGCCATAGTGTGTTGTAGCCTTGCATTCTTTTGAATCTTATTAGGATGTCTTGGATGGTGTCGTCTAATGCATGGCCCATGTGAAGTTTGCCGGTTACATTTGGTGGTGGCATCATTATGCAGTAGCTTTTTTTGGTTTTGTCCATGGTTGGTTTGAAGTAGCCTTTTTCTTCCCATTCTTGGTATAGTTTTTCTTCAAATTCTTGTGGTTTGTATGTTCCTTCTAATTTATTTTCGCACATAATTTTCCCTCTTTTTCTCAGATTTGTTCTTATTATAATATCACTTTTAGAGGCTAATTGCAAGGATTTTTGGGATGGAGGAGAAAAACATTGAATTTTTTCGTTTAAAGTCCGTTGCAGAAAAGGAGATAATGTAAAATTTATTTCATTCCTCGGCTTGCTACGTCCCCTACGAAATCTAAATCGAATTTTACGAGCCTCTCCGAAGCCTTCGCTCCCTCAT